>JADGCD010000179.1 GCA_015229165.1 Nitrospinota bacterium
GCGCCAGCCGGTCCCGGATCGGGTCCCCCTTCACCCGGGGGGCGGCCAGCGCCTCGGCGTTGAAGGCGACGATAATGTCGGCCACGGTGATCTGGTCCGGCGCGCGCGCCAGCAGCACGCGGTCCCCCCCCTCCACCGTCTCCATGTATCCGGCGGCGTGCAGCTCCCAGACGATCTCCCGGTAGAACTCGGCGGTGATGGACAGGCGCGTCTCCAGCCGGGCCGGGTCGAGGGCTCCTTTCCCCTCCGCAAAGGCGCGCGCCGCCTCCAACGCCACCCGGAGACCATAGTAGGTCCGGTAGGACCGCCGGTCGAAACCGTCGTCCTGCGGCAGTTTCACCTCTGCCGGGTACTGGATGGCGTAGGCCACCACCGCTCCCAGCAGGACGATGAGCCAGGTCACATAGAGCCAGAAGAGAAAGATCGGGATGATGGCGATGGCGCCGTAGATGGCCTGGTAGGTTCCGTAGTTGATCAGGTAGAAATTGAAGGCCCCCTTGGCAAGCTCGAAAAGCGTTCCCCCCACCACGGCGCCGATGAGGGCCGGGCGGGAGCGGACGGTGGTGTTGGGGATCAGCCGGTAGACCAGGAAAAAGGCGGTCCAGACCAGCAGGAAGGGAAGCATCTTCAGGGTCCAGCTCTGAAGATAGGAGTACTCCTCCCACGCCTCGCTCTCCATGACCAGGCGCAGCTTGGCCGAGGCCACCAGCGACACCGCCACCAGAATGGGGGCGAAGGTGATGGCGCTCCAGTAGGAGATGAACTTGTTCATCAACGGGCGGGAGCGCTCCACCTTCCAGATCATGTTGAACGACCATTCAACGGTGTTCAGTCCCCAGATGACGAACAGCGCCAAAAAGAACGCGCCGAACGCCGACACCGACACCGCGTTTCCGGCGAAAGTCTGGACGTTGGCCTCGATGACCGCCGACAGCTCCTCGTTGGGCAATAGCCGGGTGAAGATGAAATTGAGCGCCGCCTCGCGGGAAAGCTCGAAAGCCGAGATGGCCGACAGCGTCACCGCCGTGGCCGGGGCCAGCGCGATTAGCGACGTGTAGGCAAGCGACGCCGCGTAGGTGGGGCAGTCGTCCCGCATGAACTTGTCGAAGATTTCGTAGAGGGTCTTGGCCCGCCAGGCGAAGAAACGGACCAACGACGACTTCTCTTCGAGATCGGTCCGCAGAACTTCGACGATCTTCCGGTAGAGGGGCGAGTCGATCATCGTCGCCTCGTTTCGAGGAGGGGTGGAGGCGCCGCCCGGATTTGAACCGGGGATAAAGGATTTGCAGTCCTCTGCCTTACCGCTTGGCCACGGCGCCGAAGTTTTCCGCCTCCCATTATACCCGACCGGGGCGGGGAAACGGACCCAACGACAAGGGTGGAATTGTACCCCGGCGTGGGGCGGATGGGAAGATCAAAGGGGGCGGGCTATAATGAAAGGGACGTTGTTCCCTACCGGAAGGTACGCATGCCCCCCACCGACCTCGACGCCATCGCCGCCCACCTGAGAGAGACCCTGCCGAAGCTGCGGGCGACGCTGGCCGCCATTGACCCGCAGGCGTTACGGCAGGTCGGCCCGGCGGGGCTGTCGCCGATAGCGATGGTGGCCGGGCTCTACCGGCTGGAGAGCCGTCTGATCCGCCCCGCGCTCACCGTCATGCTCGACGCCGACATGCCCCGGCTCCCCGGCTTCGCGCTGGCCGAGCGGGCGGGGAAAGAGGGGTACGGCGCCTATGACCTCGCCAAAACCCTGCGCAGTTGGGGGGAGTTTCGCACCGGCTCGGTCGTGCTGGTGGAGTCGCTCGACGCCGACGCGCTCACGCGGCCTGGCTCGATCGGGGGAAAACTCTTCACCATCGGCCAGCTTCTCGAATGGTGGGTGGCGGAGGAAGAGGCGTGGATGGGGAGGATCGGCGGGTAGGGGGAGCTACTGCGGCGGCGCGACACCGGAAGGGGTGATCGCGTCGAGCGCGACCTTTTGTCGGGAGAGCCCGTTCCGGCAGGTTCGCCCGATTCGTGGGGGGCGCCCCATGCGTCGGCGAAGGCTCCACGCCCTGCGAGAAGGGGCGTCTTACGACTTGGCTTCCGCCCGCAGGGCCGCCAGCGCCTCTTCCTCGGACTCGTGGATGTCGAGCCATTTGTCGAGGTCGGCGAGAGCCAGCAGGCGCATCAGGGCCGGTTGCAGGTCGGTGAAGAGCATGGCGCCCTTCTTTTTCTTGGCGGTCTTGAAGCGGCTGATCAGGAGCCCCACCGCCACCGAGTCGATGATGTTCACCAGCTTGAAGTTCAGCACCACCCGGGCTTTTTCCTCCGCCAGCGCCGCGTCGAGGCCCGTCTTCACCCCGTCCAGCGTGGAGGCTATCAGCTTGCCCGAAAGGCGGAAGATGGTGATGCCGTCGTCGGTGGAAAACTTGCTGATGATCATGGTTTCGCTCGTGTCGTGGAATCGTTGGGCAGGATCGTGCGCCGGACCGGAGGCGCACCGCCCATTCTATACGGGCGGTCCCGGCGAAGGCAAGGCGGAAGCGCGCCGTCAGACCAGCGCCCCGATCACCGCGCCGGTCATGAAGCTGGCCAGGTTGCCCGACACGATGGAGCGCATCCCCAGTCCCACGATCTCTTCCCGCCGTTCGGGCGCCATCGCCCCCATCCCCCCGATCATGATGCCAAGGCTGCCGAGGTTGGCGAAGCCGCACAGGGCGTAGGTCATGATCAGCGCCGACCGCTCCGACAAGGCGCCGGCCGGGAGCTGGGCCATCTGCAGATAGGCCAAAAACTCGTTCAGAACCACCTTCACCCCCATCAGCGAACCGGCGGTGGCCGCCTCGTCCCAGGGGACGCCCAGCCCCCACGCCACCGGCGCCAGCAGCCACCCGAGGAGCCGCTCCAGCGTCACCGGGGCGTCGGCCATGTCGCCGACCAGGGAGAGCCCCTGGTTGACCAGACTCACCAGCGCCACCAACACCACCAGCATCGCCACGATCTGGATCAGCAGGTGAACCCCCTGCGCCGTTCCCCGGGTCACGGCGTCCATGGCCGACCCGGCGTCGGAAGGGGGGAAGACTTCGCCGGCGGTCACGGCGCCGGTTTCGGGGATCATGATCAGCGCCACCGTCACCGCCGCCGGGGCGGAGATCAGCGAGGCGGTCAGGATGTGTCCCATCGCGTCGGGGATCACCGGCCCCAGAACGGTGGCGTAGAGGACCATCATGGTCCCGGCGATGGTGGCCATGCCGCCGGTCATCAGGACGAACAACTCCGACCGGGTCAGCGAGGCCAGATAGGGGCGGACGAGGAGCGGCGCCTCCACCATGCCGACGAAGACGTTGGCCGCCGTGGCCAGCCCGGTGGCGCCCCCCAGCCCCAGCGTGGCGGTCAGCGCCCGGGCGATCCCCCGGACGATCCACGGCAGGATCTTCCAGTGGTACAGCAACGCCGACAGGGCCGACATCACCAGCACGATCGGCAGGCCCTTGAAGGCCAGCACGAAGGCGGCCCCGGGATAGGGCTCGACGAAGGGGAGCGCCCCCCCGCCCAGATAGCCGAACACGAAGCCGGTTCCGGCGGTGGTGGCCCGGTCGACCGCCAGCACGACGCCGTTGAGCGCCATGAACAGCTCCCCCATGAGGGGAAGCTTGAGCAACGCCACCGCCACCGCAAACTGGAGGGCCACCCCGGTGGCCACCCGTTTCGGGCTGATGGCCTGCCGCCGTTCGCTCAGAATCCATGCGGTCCCGAGGAGGAGGATAATTCCGAATACGCTTTGCAGGGAGGGCACGGCGATCCTTTCCGACAATGAAGGTTCCGTTTGCAATGATGCCACACTCGTCGGAAAATAGCCGGACGCAGGCGCCGTGGCGGGCGCCGGGCGGCACGACCTTTCCCCTGTCAACAAGGGCGCTCCCGGGCGGGGGGCGCCGGAGAGCGCGCACATGCCCACCTCCCGATTCCGGCCGGAGCCGGGCGCCTTGGTCGCCCTGGTCGGCGGCGTCGTTCTGCTGGCGCTGCTCCTCTGGGTCCAGGGAACGTGGGAGACGACCCTCGAACAATCCCTGCCCGGTCGCGACGCCCTCGCGCAGGTCCGGGCCGAGCTGACCAAGGCCCACCTTGCCCTCGAAGAGGCTCTCGGCGGCGAGACGGCCTATACCGCCGAGCAGGCGTGGAGCGGTTTCGACCGGGCCCGTTCGGCCCTGCTGGCTGCGGCGTCGGCCCCCGACCGGGCCGCGAGCGGACGGGCGGGGCGGCTGGAGGATCTGGTGAAGCGGCTC
>JADGCD010000180.1 GCA_015229165.1 Nitrospinota bacterium
CCGCCCGCTCGATTTCGGCGCGGGTGTTCATGACGAAGGGACCGTAGCGGGCCACCGGCTCCCCGAGGGGCCGCCCCGCCACCAGCAAGGCGCCCGCCCCCCCCCGTCCGGCCACGAGAGCGACCATGTCGCCGGGGCCGAGAACCCCCAGCGTTCCCCGCTCCAGAGGCCCCCCTTCCACCGTCACCGAGCCACGGTAGGGGTAGATGAAGCCGTCATGGTCGGCGGCCACCGGGACCGTCAGTCCGGCGCCCGGTTCGAGCCGAAGATCGAGGTAGAGGGGATCGACGGCGACCTCCCGCACCGCGCCGACGACGTCGCCGAACCGCCCCGCCACCACCCGGACCAGCCCCCCTGCGACCGCCACTTCGGGAATGGCGTGCGGGGGGATCTCCTGATACCGGGGGGGAGTCATCTTGAGGGCAGCCGGAAGGTTGACCCAGAGCTGGAATCCCCACAGCCGCCCCTCCCGGATGCGGGGCATCTCGGAGTGGATCACCCCCCGCCCGGCGGTCATCCATTGGACCGAGCCGGGGACGAGCGTCCCCCGGTTTCCCGCGCTGTCCTTGTGCTCCACCTCCCCGGCCAGCAGGTAGGTGACCGTCTCGAACCCCCGGTGCGGATGGTCGGGAAAGCCGCCGATGTAGGCCTCCGGGTCGTCGGAGCCGAACTCGTCGAGCATCAGGAAAGGGTCGATCATCGACACCCCCCCGGCGCCGATGAGGCGGGTAAGGCGCACTCCGGCGCCGTCGGAGGTGGGATGGCCGACGGACGTTGCAATGATCGACCGGTCGCTCATGATCCGTTCCTTTCATGCAGGGTCACTTCGTCGGCCAGCAGACCGACTTTGACCGCGAGGGAAGAGAAGGAGGCCCGCTCGTCGCGGGACAGGGGGGCGAAGAGCCGCTCGAACTGTTCGGCGTGGCGGGCGAAGGCGTCAGCAATGCGCCCCTCCCCGGCCGGGGTCAACGAGACCGTGCGGCCCCGCCGGTCCCCCGGCGTTTCGGAACGGGCCACCAGCCCCGCCGCCGCCAGCCGGTCGATAGCCGCCGTCATGGCGCCGCTGGTCAGCAGCGCCTTCCCGGCCACTTGCCCGACGGTCAGCGGCCCCTTGTGGTAAAGCGCTTCGAGAATGGCGAAGTCGGTGACCGACATGCCGAGCCGGGCGATGTCGGCCCGGGCGAACCGCTCCACCGACCGGGCCGCCCGCCAGAGGGTGAGCCAGAGGTGAACCCCCTTCTCCCGCTCCCGCTTTCTTGCCATGCGCCACCTCGTTTTATCTTTACATGAAGATACTTTATGGCGTGATACTTTGTCAAGGGGAGGGGGGAGGATGAACCGCAATGCGACAGAAGGAGGCTTTGGACGCAAGGCGCTCAGAACAGCGTTATCGAGGCGGCCGATGCAAGGGGAAGGCAGGCAAGGGGGCGGAGTGTGCACGGGAGCGCCCCTCGCCTTCCCGTAGGATGCCACCTGAGCTCTCGTAGCCCAGAGCGGCGTATACGCGGCGCTTATTGAGAGAGTGAGGAAGCTGGCGGGGCGCCCGTCTAGTACCAGTAGTAGGGGTAGGTCCGGTCTTTCGAGATATTGTTCACCGCCAGCGCCACCGCCAGCAGGATCAGCGCCCCTGCCAGCGTCGGAACCAGCACGAACGACGGCCCCTGCATCGTGTCCACCCCGATCAGCGCCGTCGCCCCCCCCGGCGGATGGAGCGTCCGGGTCGCCATCATCACCGCGATGGCCGACGCCACCGCAAAGGCAATGGATACGTCGCTCCTGCCGAAGAGGAAATAGACCGTCACCGCCACGCACGCCGACAGCACATGCCCCCCGATCAGGTTGCGCGGCTGCGCCAGCGGCGAGTCCCCCGCCCCGTAGAGCAACACCGCCGACGCCCCGAACGAGCCGATCATCATCGGAACCCCGTAGGCGAACGTCAGGTGGGCCACCGCCCCTATGCCGACGAACGAACCGATCCACGACCAGGCGATGCCGGTGACCGACGGTTTGAGCGGGCGGGTTCCCCCCGCCCCCTGCCACTTCCGGAGATAACGGCGCACTTCTTTCCTCCGTCAGCGGCGCCGCGCCACAGCGGTCGAAGCGCTCGCATGATGACGTACCCCGGTGACCAGCGCCGTCAGGTGGACCACCACCTCGTCGAGCTGCTGGGCCTGAGCCGACAGCTCCTGGGCCGCGGCGGCCGCCTCCTCGGCGGTGGCGGCGTTCTTTTGCGTCACCGCGTCCATCTGGCCGATGGCCTGGTTCACCTCGCCGATCCCCTCGGCCTGATGAACCGACGCGTCGGCGATCTCCCCCACCAGCGTCGTCACCTTTCCCACCTGCTCCATGATCGTGGCGAGCCCGGCGGCCGCCCGGTCGGCGGTTTGGGCGCCCCGTTTCGTATGCTCCCGTCCGGCGCCGATCAGCTCGCTCGACTCCTTGGCCGCCCCTCCTGCCCGTTGCGCCAGGTTGCGGACCTCTTCGGCCACCACGGCGAACCCCTTGCCGTGCTCGCCGGCCCGGGCCGCCTCCACGGCGGCGTTGAGGGCGAGCAGGTTCGTCTGGAAGGCGATCTCCTCGATCACCTTGATGATGGCGCCGATCTTCTCCGACGAGGAGTTGATGAGCCCCATGGCGTCCACCATCTCCCCCATCGCCTCCGACCCGCTGCGGGCGGCGTTCCGGGCCGACTCGGCCATGGCGTTGGCCTGCCGTGCGCTGTCGGCGTTCTCCCGGCTTTGCGCGCTGATCCGCTCCAGCGACGCCACCGTCTCCTCCAGCGACGCCGCCTGCTCCGTGGCGCCTTCCGCCAGCGCCTGCGACGAGGTCGATATCTCCCCCGACGCGCCGGCGGTCTGGTGGGCCCCCTCGCGCAGCACGGCGATGATCTCGTTGAGAGGGCGGATCACCGACCGCCGGATGAACAGGGTCACAAATCCGTAGGCGACAAGCGCCGCCCCGAGGAACGACAGCGAGAAGAGAATGGCGTTGCGGGCGTCGGCCTTGATCTCCTCCGCCGCGCCGGTGGAAAGCTCCCCGATCACCGTCGAAATCGCCAGCCCCGTGTCGATGGCGGTGGTGGCGCGGGCGATCCACTCCCCGCCGGCGACCGGATAGGGGGTTCCCGCGTCCGAGGCGGCGTAGATCCCTTCCCGCAGTTTCTGGTACTCGACGAGGAACGCCCGCTCGAAGGTGTCGATGACCTGCTTTAACTCTTTCGGCGTCCGGGAGAGCCCTTTCAGGAAAAGGATGCGCCCCGCCGCGTCGTCCACCAACGCCCGGTAGGCTTTCAGCGTCTCCATCAGGGGAGGGGGGATTTTCCCGCCCCCGGCGATGGTCCCGCCGAGGAGCGCCCGCTCCCGCCCGGCGTATTCGCACAGGGTCGCCACCGTGGCCCGGGTGACGGCGTTGTAGTAGGCCACCTTCTCGGCGGGGGTGGTGGGGGCGAAGGCGATGTCCCGCAGGACGAATTCCGCGTCGATGTTGGCGGACGCTCCGGCGACCCACCCTTTCACCTCCACCCCGCGGGAGCGGACCGACGGGCGCATGCCGGTCAGCCGCCCGTAGGCGTTCTGCCAGGCGGAAAAACGGGCGCCGAAATCGGCGTCGCCCCCGGCCTTGGCGATTTCCCTGGCCACGGCCATGGCGGCCTGAGCCTCGGCGTCCCCCTTTTCGCCCAGCTCGGCGAATTTGGACAGGAGGGCCGCCGGGGGGTTCTCCGACCCGAGAATGGTGGCGCCGACCCCCCGTTCGATGGCCTGCCACCCGGCGGCGGCGTTCAGGTGGCCCGCCAGCCGGTTCTTCAGGTCATAGTCGAAAGCCCGGTTCCGCTCCGTCCGGGCGCCGCTCACCAGCACCGCCGCCAGAACCACCGACACCAGCAACATCAGCGTCACGACGCCGATGATTTTCGCCTGCAAACTTTTGAACATACGGGTGGCCTCTTGATCCGTCGGGAACTTTAAACTCAGACTACTCGCCCTCCGATGTCGCAAACATGACAAAGATCATATTTGACAACTTTAATCCCTGTTTTGACAGATACTTCCATATAACGTAGCATAGGGCCATGAGCGACACCATCGACACCGCCACCGCCATCGACCGGTTCCTTCTGGCCATGCTCGACCGGCGC
>JADGCD010000181.1 GCA_015229165.1 Nitrospinota bacterium
GTTTTTCTTCTGGCCGGGCCCGCCACCAACATCGGAACCCTCATGGTGTTGCGTAGCGCATTGGGGGGACGTTCAACCGTGTTGTACCTGATCGCCATCTGCGTCAGCGCCCTCGGCATGGGGATTGCGCTCAACGCCCTCTATGCGGCGACGGGGATCGACGCAGCCGCCACCATGGGCGTCGCGGGGGAGCTGGTTCCACGCCCGCTGGCGATCTTCGCCGCCGTCGTCTTCATGGCGCTGGCGGGCGCTTCGTTTTTCCGTCAGGCGCGCCGCCGGTTCGGGCGGAAGGCTGTCGGCTGACACCTTCGCCAAAGAGGGTGACGTAGGCCAACGGGTGGAGCGGGTTGTTGGTCGAAACCTCGACGAAGTAGCGGAACGGCGCCGCATTCTTTGGCGACACCGCCACCATGATCGGAGCCGATCGCCCCGGCGCAAGCCGCAACGGTTCTCCCGGCAGGAGCTGGCGCAACGGGCGCCGGTTCATGTCGAGCAGCGTGATCCGGTCGACCAGCAGCGCGGCGTCGCCGCTGTTGGTAAGGGTGACCGAGATCTTGCGCTCTTCCCCTACGGGAACCCGGTCGAGCCGGATCGGATTGGGGGCGAACGTCGCGTTGGGGCGGGGAAAGCCCTTCACCACGCCGGAAACCGTCACCACCCGCTCCGGCCCGGCCGGATCGTCCGAGAAGATTGTCACCGTCTTCGTGAACTCGCCGGGGCGCCCCTTCGTTTCGTATGAGACCGTCAGCGTGGTCGATTCGCCCGGCATGAGTTCGTCTTTCATCAGGGCCGACGCGGTGCAGCCGCAGGAGGTCCGTACCCGGCTGACGGAGAGGAGCGTGTCCCCCCGATTGCTCAGGGTGAAGACCGTCTCGGCGGGGGCCCCCTCCAGAACGGTTCCGAAATCGTGCCGCTCCGGGGTGACCAAAAGCGTCGGGGCGGCCAGCGCCGGCCCAGTCAGCAAGGACGTGATGACCGCCATCAGGGAGAGTGTCGTTCTCATGGGGCAGGGCTCTCGGGAAGGGGGTGGATGGTCCGTTTCATGGCGTCGAAGTCGAACCGGGAGTCCTGTTCGACCGTATGGCAGCGGCGACAGGTCTCCGCCGTCGGCGGCGACAGGGGCGTCGCGTCGGGATCGGCGGCATGGGCGCCGCCGGGGCCGTGGCACGCTTCGCAGCCGACACGGGCTAACTCCGGCGTGGCGACGGGGTCGAGCCAGCCGCCCGGTTGCCCGAAGCCGGTGACGTGACAGATGACGCAGGCGGCGATGGCGCCACTCCCCTCCTTGGCGAGTCGCGCGAACGACCCCTCGTGGGGATGGGGCCCAACGCTCTCGGCCTGGGGCCGGTGGCAGGGGAGGCAGGCGGCCGGGCCGACGTACGCAGGAGGGGCGGCCAGCCATAAAAAGGGGGCGAACCCGACGCCGAAGAGAGTTCCCTTCGTCAGCCGGATCGCCCCCACCATGGCGGCTTTTCTACTTCGCCCGTTCGGAGTATTCCCCGGTGACGGTATCGACCCGGATTTTCTCTCCGGTTTCGATGAACTGGGGGACCATGATCTGCTTGCCGGTCTCCAGCCGCGCCGGTTTGGGGGAGGAGGTGATGGTAGCGGTTTTCATGACCGGCTCGGTCTCGGTCACGACCAGATCGACGGTGCGGGGCAGCTCCAGGCCGATCGGCCTTTCGTTGAAGTACTCGACGTTGACCCGGGTGTTGGGGAGGAGATAGTCCATGGCGTCCCCCAGCAGATCCTTGTCGAGGAACACCTGTTCGAACGAACTGGTGTTCATGAAGCACTGGCCGGCCGGGTCTTCGTAGAGATATTCCATCTCGGCCTGTTCGAGTACGGCCCGCTCGACCTTCTCGTCCGACCGGAGGCGGACGTCGGTCTGATTGCCCTCGATGACGTTGCGCAGCTTGAGCTGGGCGTAGGCGCCCCCCTTGCCCGGTTTCACCCAGTCGACGGTCATGACGCGGCACAGCTTGCCGTTGTAGATGATGTTGTTGCCGACTTTCAGGGAACCGGCGTTGATGTAGGCTGCCATGGGGGCGGTAGACTCCTTCGTTGATGAACCGCCTATTTTAGACAATGATGAATACGACAGGCAAGGGGCAATCGACCCGGACTTGTCTGGTGTATGGGGGGGAGCTCATGTAGAATGGCCGCAACAAGACGTGCGGCGCGGCGGTTCCCGCGCCTGTTCAACCGAGGAGGATCGTACTGACATGGCCAAACTTACCGCTGAAATGGCCGAACTGGGTTTCCGCAACCTGAACAATATTTACCGCAATCTCCACATGCCCGCCCTCTACGAGGAGGCGGTGAAGCGACGGGAAGGGTATATCGGGCATCGGGGGCCCTTCGTGGTGCGGACCGGTCAGTACACCGGTCGCTCCCCCAACGACAAGTTCATCGTCCGGGAGTCCACCAGCGAAAAGGACATCTGGTGGGGATCGGTCAACCACGACATCTCCGAAGAGAAATTTGACCACCTGCTTCACCGGCTCCAGGCCTACTGGCAGGGCAAGGACATGTTCATCCAGGACTGCTTCGCCGGGGCCGACCCGGAGTTCCAGATGAAATTGCGCATCGTCACCGAAGACGCGTGGCACTCCATGTTCGCCCGGAACATGTTCATCCGGATGAGCAAGGCCGAAAGCGACACCAGCGCCCACGAGCCCGACTTCACCGTCTTCAACGCCCCCCGCTTCACCGCCGATCCGAAAAGCGACGGCACCAACTCCGAAGCGTTCGTCATCGTCCACTTCGGGCGCAAGATGGTCATCATCGGCGGCACTTCCTACGCCGGCGAGATCAAGAAGTCGATTTTCTCCGTGCTCAACTACCTCCTGCCGCGCAAGGGGGTCATGTCGATGCACTGCTCCGCCAACATCGGCTCCGCCGGCGACACGGCGGTCTTCTTCGGGCTTTCCGGCACCGGCAAGACCACCCTCTCCGCCGACCCGACCCGCAAGCTTATCGGCGACGACGAGCATGGCTGGTCCGACAACGGCGTCTTCAACTACGAAGGGGGCTGTTACGCCAAGGTCATCAAGCTCTCGAAAGAGGCCGAACCGGAGATCTACGCAAACACCCAGCGGTTCGGGACCATTCTCGAAAACGTCGTCATGGACCAGGAGACCCGGTTCATCGACCTCGACGACGGGCTCCACACCGAGAACACCCGCTGCGCCTATCCGATCACCGACATCCACGTCCCCAACGCCGAGTTGTCGGGACGGGGGGGGCATCCGAAGCACATCTTCATGCTGACCGCCGACGCCTTCGGCGTTCTCCCCCCGTTGTCCAAGCTGACCCAGGCGCAGGCCATGTACCACTTCATGTCGGGCTACACCGCCAAGGTGGCCGGCACCGAACGGGGGATCAAGGAGCCGCAGGCCACCTTCTCCACCTGCTTCGGGGCCCCCTTCATGGCGCTGCACCCTTCCGTGTATGCGGAACTGCTGGGAAAGAAAATCGCCCAACACAACGTCCAGTGCTGGCTGGTGAACACCGGCTGGTCCGGCGGCTCCTACGGCGTCGGCCAGCGGATGAAGATCCAGTACAGCCGCGCCATGCTGACCGCCGCCCTCAAAGGGGAACTGGACAACGTCACTTTCGTCGAAGACCCGATCTTCAAGGTGCTGGTCCCCCAGTCGGTCCCCGGCGTGCCGACGGAGGCGTTGACCCCCAAGAACACCTGGGCAGACAAAGCCGCCTACGACTCCACCGCAAAGAAACTGGCGGCGATGTTCGTCAAAAACTTCGCCCAGTATGAGTCGTTGGCCAGCGCCGAGATCAAGGCGGCCAACCCCAACGCCTGAACGATGTTCGCAAAACGCCCGGTCGCCCAACGCGGCCGGGCTTTTTTGCGCCCACCCGCAGAGGGGGGAGAATGACCCAAGCCCCCCTTCGGCTCATCGACGACGTGGCCGAATTTTATCGCCTCCTCGCCGCCGACATAGCCGGGGCGGTCACGTCGGTGCGGTTGGAGATGTACGCCTACCAGGAGGGGGAGATCGCCCGTTCGCTGATCGCCGCCATGGCCGAGCGGGCGCGCCGGGGCGTGGCGGGGGAGGCAGGCGGCCGGGCCGACGTACGCAGGAGGGGCGGCCAGCCATAAAAAG
>JADGCD010000182.1 GCA_015229165.1 Nitrospinota bacterium
TTGAAGAGGCGGACGAAATCGTCGTCTCCGTCCGCGAGGGTGGCGACGCCGACGCTCACCGTCAGGCCGAACGGCTCGTCCCCCTGCCAGAGGCGGACGGCGGCCAGCTCCCCCCGGATGGTGTCGGCCATCGCCACGGTCTCGTCCAGCGACGCGCCGGGGGCCAGCCAGCCGAACTCTTCCCCCCCCAGGCGGGAGAAGAGCCGGTCGTCGGCGACGTGCCGTTGGCAGAGGTCGGTGAAGGTGACCAGGGCGTGGTCCCCCATGTCGTGGCCGTACCGGTCGTTGATTCCCTTGAAGTGGTCCAGGTCGAACAGGGCCAGCGAGAGGGGAAGGCCCCGCTCCCGCGCTTCGGCGATGCGGCTGTGGGCGCGTTCGGAAAAGTGGCGCCGGTTGAAGGCGCCGGTGAGGGGGTCGGTGATGGCCAGCCGCTCCAGCTCCGCGTTCATCCGCCGGATCTGGCGCATCGCCTCGATGAGGGCCAACTGGTTGCGGACCCGCGCCCGGACCACCGTTGCCGCGAACGGCTTGCGGATATAGTCGATGGCGCCCATCTCCAGCCCGGCCACCTCGTCGGCCTCGCCGTCGGCGCCGGTGACGAAGATGACCGGGATGTCGGCGGTGTCTGATCGCCCTTTCAGGATGCGGCAGACTTCGAAACCGTCCATCCCCGGCATCCGGACGTCGAGGAGGATCAGGTCGGGGCGGTTCTTCTCCACCAGCGCCAGCGCCCCCGCGCCGTCCCGGGCGAAGACGACGCTCCCCTGGTCGGCCAGCAGCTTCTGGAGAATCCTGATGTTCTCCACCACGTCGTCGACCACGAGGATCCGGGGGACGAACTCCCCGCGCAAAGGGCTCATGACGGGGCGCCGCTTTTGCGCAGAAGGGCGGCGGCCCGTTCGTAGTTGAGCGCCCGCATGGCGGCATCGACCCCTTTGAGGTCGTCGGGCGCAAGGCGCGGCGAAAGGGAGGCGCGCCCCGCTTCCCAGAGGCTCTCGGCTTCGAGGTTCCCCTCGTCGAGAAGCCTGAGCAGGCGCCCCAAGTCGACGGGCGTGTCGGTGGGGCGCTCTGCCGCGGTTTTGCCGGCGGCCCGGTCGGCGAGGCGGGCGACCCCGCCGAGGTAGCGGTCGAACGCCTGTCGCAGCGCGGGGAGGGCGGCGACGGCGGAGGCCGTGTCGCTGTCGTGGCACGCCTGCTCCACGGTCTGGAGGACGGCCTGGATGCGGACCGCCCCGAGCCCCCCAGCGGCGCCCTTGACGGAGTGGGCCAGCGCGGCGGCGGCGGGGTGGTCGCCTCCGTCGAGGTGGGCGGCAAGGTCGTCGGGCGCCGTCCGGTAGGTGGCGCCGAACTCGACCAGCATCTCGGTGTAGAGCCGCTCGTCGTCGCAGAGACGGGAAAGCCCCGCCGCGATGTCGATCTCGGCCTCGTCGCCGACGACGAGGGCCAGCGGGCTCGTGCCCGGCCGTTCGCCCGGTTCGGGGAGGCGGCTGGCTTCGACGGCATCGTCGAACGTCACCTGACGGAGGGCTTCGGAGAAGCGGTCAAAGGCCTCCCGCATGCGGGGGAGAAGTTCGTTGGCCCGGAGCCCCTCGCCGTTGCGGAACGCCTGTTCGACGGAGAGGGCGACCGATTCCAGTTCGGTGGCGCCGACATTGGCGGCGGCGGCGCCCAGCGCGTGGGCTTGCAGGAGGCCGCTGGCGAAATCGCCTCCGGCGGCGGCCATGGAGAGCCGCCCCAGCTCGTCCGGGGTCATGCCGAGAAAATGGGAGACGACGCTTGCCATCATGCCGGGGTTCTCGCCGCACCCGGCGCGGAGCCGTTCCCGGTCGAAGGCCACGGGGGCGCCCCCTTCCCCGGCGGGGAAAAAGGCGACGGGGGTGAACCACCGCTCCAGCGCGGTCTGGAGCGAGGCGAGGTCGATTGGCTTGGACAGGTAGTCGCTCATTCCGGCGGCGAGGCACTTCTCCCGGTCTCCCTGCATGGCGTTGGCGGTCATCGCCACCACCGGCAGTTCGACGCTCTCCGGCCGCTGGCGGAGGCGGCGGGTCGCTTCGTAGCCGTCCATGACCGGCATCTGGCAGTCCATCAGGACCAGGTCGAACGGGAGGCGGTTGAGCAGGTCGAGCGCCTCCTGCCCGTTGGCGGCCACCGTCGGCTCGCAGCCGAACCGGCGCAGCATGGTGGTGGCCACCTTCTGGTTGACCGTGTTGTCCTCCACTACGAGAATGCGCTTGTCGAAACGGGGGAGGGGGCCGCGCCGGTCGGCTTTCTTCCGGTACGGAAGGGTGTAGGCGGTCAGGAACTCGGACTTCCTTCCTTCCAACTGGGCCGCCCGCAGCGTGGTGATGGCGTCCAGAAGCTGCGACTGTTTGGCCGGTTTGCTCAGGAAGGCGTCGAAACCGGCCGCTTTGAGCCGTTCGAGGTTCCGGCGCGACCCGGCGCTGGAGAGGAGGATAATCGGTGTCTGTTGCAGGTCAGGGATCGCCTT
This sequence comes from Nitrospinota bacterium, assembly GCA_015229165.1. Classification (GTDB taxonomy): domain Bacteria; phylum Nitrospinota_A; class UBA7883; order UBA7883; family JADGGD01; genus JADGCD01. The sequence continues at coordinate 2,489 of JADGCD010000182.1, forward strand.
GATGGCCCGGGCCAGCGATTCTCCGTCGAGCCCCGGCATCAGGTGGTCGAGGATGACCATCTGGAACGGCCGCCCCTCCTTGACGGCGGCCAGCAGCCGGGGCAGGGCGTTGACGCTGTGGAGCAACGTCTCGCTGACAATCCCCCAATGTCCCAGTTGTTCGTGGAGGATGTGCAGGTTGACCCGGTTGTCGTCCACCACCAGCGCCCGCATCCCCCGGAGCAGGTCGTAGGGGAGGGGGGCTTCATCCGTCTCCCGGGCGGGGGCCACTTCGAGGTCGAGGGTGAAGCGGAAGGTGGCCCCGGCGCCCAGACGGCTGCTCACCGAAATGGCGCCGTCCATCATCTCCACCAACTGGCGGGTGATGGCAAGGCCGAGCCCCGTGCCGCCGAACTGGCGGGTGGTGGAGCTGTCCACCTGGGTGAACTTGTCGAAGATCCCGGCGAGCATGTGTTCGGGGATGCCGATGCCGGTGTCTTCCACCCGGATTTCATAAAGGACCCGGCCGTCGCCGCTCAGCCGGGCGTCGAGATCGAGGAGGATATGCCCCTGCTCGGTGAACTTGACGGCGTTGCCGACCAGGTTGGTCAGGATCTGGCGGACCCGGCCCGGATCGGCCACGACCCACGAGGGGGCAGACGGGTTGAAGCGTAGCGCCAGCTCCAGCCCCTTCTGGGAGGCCCGGGAGTGGAAGCTGTCGATGACCTCTTCGACCAGTTGGCGCAGGTCGAAGGGGATCGGCTCGATGGTCATCTTCCCCGCCTCGATCTTGGAGAAGTCAAGGATGTCGTTGATGACCGAAAGGAGCGCCTCGGCGGAGTTGCGGATGGTCCGGGCGTATTCGAGCTGCTCCGGCGTCAGGTGGGCGCCCAGCAGCAGGGAGGTCATGCCGATGACGCCGTTGAGGGGGGTGCGGATTTCGTGGCTCATGTTGGCCAGAAAGTCGCTCTTGAGCCGGTTGGCCTCTTCGGCCTGCTCCTTGGCCGACAGCAGCTCCTGGTTGCGCCGCTCCAGCTCCAGCGTCCGCTCCCGCACCTGGTTTTGCAGCAGGATGTTGGTTTCGAAAAGGGAGAACGACGCTCCGGCGGAGTCGACGGAGCGTTCCACTCGACTCATGAGGGCCTTGTTGATCTTGCGCAGCCGGGCCACCTCCTGCTGGAGGGCTTCGACGTCCGGCGAAGGGGGGGACTGTTCGGACACCGTTTCAGTCCCCCAAGGCGACGCCGGTGAAGGTCTGGTTCACATGGACGCCGTTGTACTGTTCGCCGTAGGTGTGGAATCCGACGACGTTATGGGCGTTCATGAGTGCGGCGGCCTCGTTTTGCATACCCTTTTCAAGAATCTCGAGGCGGCGCAGGATGCACTCGCACCCGATGACCAGCTTCGGTTGCGGGATGGTCCGCTTCACCGTTTCGAACGTCTGGGCCAGATTTTCGAGCAGGTCGACCCCCCGCGCCATGGTCAGCACCAGCCCTTCGTCGATGGCGCAGTAGAAGGTCAGCGACCCGTCGGCGTTGACCTTCTGGATCGACCGGACGTAGTAGTCGCCCCCAATTCTGAGCATCACCGGGTGGGTGGAGAAGGTCATCGGCTCCAGCCGGTCGATCTCCAGTCCCACGAACCGG
>JADGCD010000183.1 GCA_015229165.1 Nitrospinota bacterium
TTGGTAAATACGGTTAGCTGAAAAGCTAGTGCCGTGAAGCTACCATCTGTAGGATTATGACTGAACGCCTCTAAGTCAGAATCCATGCTGGAAAGCAACGTCTAATCAATAATAAATGAAAAAGAATAGGGGAAACCCAAAGTTCAAAAAATGGCCTGGACCAAACTCCGGAACAGGAGGTACGGGAAAGGCTGAATCCTAATTTCGAATTATTATTGACACAAATCTTCTGTAGACGACTTAACTTAGGACGGGGTATTGTACGTGCGAGAGTAGGATTACCCTACGATCCACTGAGATTCATCCCTCGCTCCTACGATTTGTCTCATCACCTTTGTCCCTCCCACTCTGCTGGGGTGCCCCGCACTTCGTCGCCGCGCCCCTTCGACCAAATCTCTCCAAACCACTAAATCTCTCCAAACGACCAATTCTCTCCAAACTCTGCTGGGGTAATTTTTTCGCAAAAAGTTCCCTTCAGGCGACTCCAAGTCCTCCTTGTAAGGCTTCCCCAATTCGCTAGCCTGCGCTCTCATTCATTTTACCAGACCCGGACCCAAAGGGCTAGCCTTTCCCCGCTTTATTAATTGCCCTGCTCAAAGTCTGCTGGGGTAGTCTACTCTTTAATTATATTATATATAGTTTAGTGTAGTTAGCCGCACCCACCTCCCATAGTTTCCCCTCTTTAATTAATTAATATAGAGTGTCCTGCCTCAGGGGTAACTCCCTCTTTTATTAAATTTCCAAGTCAGAGTCTGCCGGGGTACTCCCCGGGGTACTCCCCTTTATTCAATTTCCAAGTCAGAGTCTGCCGGGGTACTCCCCTTTATTCAATTTCCAAGTCAGAGTCTGCCGGGGTAACTCCCCTTTATTCAATTTCCAAAGCAGAGTCTGCTGGGGTAGCTCCCTCCCTTTTATTCTATCTCCAAGTCAGAGCCTAGTCTGCCGGGGTTTTCCCCTCCTGAGTAATTCCACCAAAGTCTGCTGGGGTAATCCCCTCTTGAGAAATATTTCCCTGGCCTTTATATTATATAAATTTTTGGAACATGAAAGTCCGCTAACCCCTTCTATTATTTCCATTCCCAAAACCCAAAACCCTTAGGTTTTTTCGCTCTGAGCGGACTCGAGTGTTTATAAACTATGTATATAAGTGTATTTTTATTGAAATTTAATTTAATCATTTTTTTGCGCCAGGCTTGGAGGTAAAAATGTTTATTTTTTTATTAATGAAAACAAAGAGTTGATTTTTATTTTTATTTCAGTGAGTTCTTAAAACGGAATAGATTACGGCTTTAGTCAGAGTATTTTTTATCCAACACAAAAATAAGAATTAAATATAAATCGGCTGTTTCTGTTTCTTTCACAATATTTTCTTTGTTGTTCTTTTGAGTTTTTTGAGTTTGACTTTGAGTTTTAAATTTGTTTGGCGATTATTTCATCCTTCAGTTTGCAGTTTGGATTGAACTTGAACATTAGTTTAGAGTCTAGTTTTGTTTGATTTTATTTGTCCTGACAGGGGGAGAAGAGCTTCACTCCTCTCCCCCTAAGCCCAAAGGGAACAAACAGCCTTGAAATGAAGTAACCCTTTAGCTTGCTTGATTAAGAATGCGCCAAGAGTGAAAGTAATCATGCCAAACTCAGGAACAGTTGATTGGTAGGCAACATTTACCGCGAGAATGAACCAGTTGCAACAAATAATCTCCATCATTGCAATAGATTCAGCTTCGCAAAGGCTTTTAAAGCCCGAATAGTGGATTCTGAAATTTTCTTAGTTAGCTGAACTTTTTGTTGCTTTATTTCATTTTAATCATTATGCTTTAGTTTTCAAAAGGGCTTTTATATTTACTTTGGCCTTTGTTCTAGACTTGAACTGGTGATTCCCATCAAAATATCCCACCCTAAGCCTATTATAATTTCATTAATAAATTTATACCGATAGCATACTAATCAAGGAACTACTGCTTTGTTTTCTAAGTTAGCGTCTAAAGGTATTCCTTCTTCACCTGCATCGTTGGAAGCGCATAATTGCTACTCGACTCTAAGGAATAAGTCAGCTATTCTCAGTTTTTCTTGAGCTTAGCTAATGTTGAAAAAACAGAAAGAATGAGAATGCGTTCTCTTTTTTTTCATGCATAAGCGAATCGGCACTGCATGGTTTTTTTAATTCAAGATCTGACTACTTCAGGGTTGTTAGTCGGAGTTGGGGTTGGACGAAAGCCTAAAGGTGGGGGGTTGGGGTGGGTTTGAATCGAGTTAACTTGAGGATCGTTCGAAATCTGGTTTTTTTAGTTCCTTGCTTACTTGTGCAACAGGGCTTTTTGTTTTACACTAAATTTTAAAACTCTTTGTCAAAATTTGAAACGGTACTCTTATCTATTGTTAAAAATGGGGAAAAAAAAATTGAAAGATTTGTTTTAGGGACAGGAAATATGAAGGGAATCTCAAAGCAAAAATAATAAATTAAGGAGGGAAATGAAATGGGGAATGAAAAATTGTATAGAGCAGCAAATGAGTTTATTTGATGGAATTGAGGATGCGAGCGCCTTGCAGGGTGTGGCCATGCTTTCCATTATATATAGTTTTTTCGATAACTCGGCTCAAAAAATGGCTCGATTATTTGCGAAGCTGAAATGGGCTCAAAAAAATTAGAAAGTATCAGAGAGAAATGCAATAAAATTTTATTCGAGAAAATCGTTGTTCCCAACAAATTTCCGGATTATTGAAAGTAAATTCTATTCTTACATCGGACTTCTGATATTGATTTCTGGTTTTTTCCATTCTTTAGTTTAGATTCTGATAAATACCGAGAGTCCTATTCCCCTATTAATACATTGGTACTCTAATTATAATTAAACAATTATTCACACAAAAGCACATTCACAAGTATTCACCTAAACAAGCCCATGCAAATTTTCGTCAAGACCCTAACAGGAAAAACAATTACGCTCGACGTGGAGGCATCCGACTCCATTGAAAATGTAAAAGCCAAAATCCAAGATAAGGAGGGAATTCCCCCAGATCAACAAAGACTTATATTCGCCGGAAAGCAACTTGAGGACGGCCGAACCCTGAGCGACTATAACATCCAAAAGGAATCTACCTTGCACTTGGTGTTGAGACTGAGAGGAGGAATGCAAATATTTGTCAAAACCCTTACTGGAAAGACAATTACCCTCGATGTTGAAGCCTCCGATTCCATCGAAAATGTAAAGGCCAAGATCCAAGACAAAGAAGGCATTCCCCCAGACCAGCAAAGACTTATTTTTGCCGGAAAACAGCTAGAAGATGGTAGAACGCTTAGCGACTACAATATCCAAAAGGAATCCACGCTTCATTTGGTTCTCAGACTGAGAGGTGGTATGCAAATATTCGTAAAGACCTTGACCGGAAAGACAATTACCCTTGACGTTGAGGCCTCTGACTCTATCGAAAACGTGAAAGCCAAAATTCAAGATAAAGAAGGGATCCCCCCAGATCAGCAAAGACTGATCTTCGCTGGAAAGCAGCTCGAAGACGGCAGGACCCTAAGCGACTATAATATTCAAAAAGAATCCACTCTCCACCTCGTCTTGAGACTTAGAGGAGGGATGCAAATTTTTGTCAAGACTCTCACAGGAAAAACAATCACGCTCGACGTTGAGGCCTCAGACTCTATCGAAAATGTCAAGGCTAAGATCCAGGATAAGGAAGGAATCCCCCCAGACCAACAGAGACTGATTTTTGCTGGAAAGCAATTAGAAGACGGGAGGACCTTGAGTGACTACAACATTCAAAAAGAGTCCACCCTGCATCTTGTCCTTCGCCTTCGTGGAGGCTTTTAAATTTTTTTTCATTCTAAAACTGTAAATATACAAATTGTTTGATGAGTTCTATATAAAATATATTCTTTACTTAATTACTCAAAATACAAGAAACCCAAATAACATCTTAGACCTTTTTCCCATATTTCCCCCTACTACTAAAGAAGAATAAGTGAATATTAAAACAAAATCGTTTTTTGGAGTTGGGGAGAAAGTTTCTGTAAAGTGTGGGGGGTTAGGGGGAGGTTAATTATGAATAGAATTCTAA
>JADGCD010000184.1 GCA_015229165.1 Nitrospinota bacterium
ATCATCGAGATAAGCGAAGGGGTCGTGACGCAGAACTCGGGGAAGATCCTCTGCAACCGGGGCGCGATTTCCCTCAACTTCGCGACGGTGGAAAACAGCGAAGGGACTATCGGCAGGAATCTTGGTCGGGTGGCCGCCAACAGGGGGATCATTGACCTCAACGACAGCCTCCTCGACACCAACGAAGCGGGAGGGGCGGTCCGCCGCAACGGGTCGGGACGGATCGGCGTCAACCGGGGACGGGTCGAGGCCAACGAGGGTCTCCTGGAGAACAATGCGGGAACCCTCGAAGTAAATGAAGGAAAGCTAACCGTCAATGAAGGGTACCTGAAGCGCAACAGCGGCAAGGTGGAAAGAAACGACGGGACTATCGAAGACAACCGGTTGATGATCGAAGAAAATCGGCGGCATGTGGCGTCCAACCACATGCGTATCCATACCAATACCGGCACGGTCGGCGCCAATCACGGAATCGTTCTGGTAAACCGGGAGGGGGGAACCGTCGCCAACGACGGGAATGCGGTCATCATCTACAACCGGGGGAACGTTCAGGGGACCGGGGTTATCGTGTTTCATTTTCGTGGAGATGGAACCGCCGACATCGCCCGGTTTACCGGGAGGATCAAGGATGACGATCCGACAAAAGCGGAGATCTTCGACCTGTTGTGACGCGCGGTGCGGGCGCTTTTCCCACTAGAGGAGTCCTGACATGAGCGACGACGAAACCTTCTTCATCAATGTCGAAGAGGCGTCGGAGGAGGAAGGTCCCTCTCTGGTCGACCGTCTGGTCGGCGCGCTTGAGACCGATTCGTGCGCGCCGGAAGTACAGGGGGAGTTGTTGAGCCGTCTCCCGTTTTTCGACAGCGCCTACCGGTCAACCCTCGCCCGCGAGTTCGCCACGCCCGACGATTTTTGGAAGGCGCTGGCGTCCTTGGGAGACCGGGCGACGGGCCGTCCCTACCTGCGGACGGGGATCTACCGGTCGGGGCAGGTGATCGCCCGGACCGGCGAGCGGGATAACGTGGTCTTCTGGCTGCTCACCGGGGGTGTCGATATTTATGTCGCCCTGGGGGGAGAGCGGAGAAGGGTCAACGAGTCGCGGAGCCCCGGTGAATGCTTCGGCGAGCTGACGATCCTGCTGGACCAGGGGAGAACCGCCGATGTCATTGCGGCGGAGCCGGCAGGCGCGACGTTGCTGGAAGTCGATTGGGCGATCACCACTTTCCCCGCGCTTCCCGAGATCGGCTATTTCTTTTACACGCTGATGTCCCGCACCGAAGCGAGCAAGATGGTGGGAAGTTATGCCAAACCGATTCGGACCGCCCAGAATGCCGCCAAACTGATACGGACTGCGCGCAGCGAGTCTCAACGACTCGGCAGGGAAAACGAAAGACTGAAGCAGACCCTCCGTTTCCTCGGGGTCAGTGACGCCACATTTCAGGCATTGCGTTTCGATGCGCAGGACCGGCTGGACGAAGCGAGTGCACACATCCTCCTGCCAGAGGATGGGAAAACGGGTGGGCGGACCGGGAAATAGCCGGTGATCTGCGTGGCATTCCCCTTCACCGATAGGTCTTCGGCCCACGCTTTCATCCTGGCGAAGAAAGCAACGGCAGAATACCTCCCCAGAAATGGCCGGTTATAAGGGAACCCGTGACGGCCCACGCCACCTCGTCCGGTATGCGGTTGGCGATCCGGGGCGCGCGCCAGCGCTCACCCGAACGGCAAGGGACGCGTCCGCGGCCCGCAGCGATCCCTCCCCAGTGACCTCCGATCCGACCGGGGGGGGATCGGGATAATCGCAGGAGGGCGCCGGAATGGTTTATACTCCGAAAGGGGGGGATACGGAGACGCGACGACCGTTCGGCGTTACGGAACGACCCTTGATCCTGAACCATCTCCGCAGCAAGGAGCGTTCGTGACCGAGTCCGCCTACCGTATCCTGATGGTCGACGACAGCGAGGACGACTACCTCCTGACCGCCGACCTGCTCGAATACACCCGCCAGGCCCGCTTCGCCCTGACGTGGGCCTCCTCCTTCGAAGCGGGGCTTCAGTCGCTCACGGGACACCCCTTCGACGCCATATTGGTCGACTTCCGCATGGGCCCCCGCAGCGGATTCGACTTCCTGTCCGCCGCCCAGGCGCAGGGGACCGAAGCCCCCTGCATCTTTCTGACCGGCCAGCAGGGACACGAGATCGAAATGGCCGCCCTCCGGCAGGGGGCGGAGGATTTTCTCCCCAAGAAGGATCTCTCCCCGTCGCTGCTGGAGCGGACCCTCCTGCACGCCATCGAGCGACGTCGGCTCCTGACCGAGGTCTCCCGCAGCGAGGCCCGGTTCCGCGCCCTCTTCGAAGAGTCCCGGATCGGCATGGTCATCCTCTCCCGCGACGGAAAAGCGCGCGAGATGAACGGCGAGGCGGCCCGCCTCCTCCCCCCCCTGCCGACCGACCGACAGGCCGACGTGGGGGATCTCTTCCCGCGCGACGCCGAAGCGGCCCGGCAAGCCTTCGCCTCCCTCGGTTCAACCGGCGCCCACTCGCTCAACCTCCGGCTCGACCGGACGCCGGAAGAGTGGGCGCAAGTCACCTACTGTCCGGTGGGGAGTGACGAACGCAGCCGCGCCCTCGACGCCCCGGTGGTGATGATCGTCCGGGACGTCACGCGGGAGGTCATCCTGACCCGGGAGCGGGATCTGCTGGCCACCTTCCCCCGGGAGAACCCCCACCCGGTGCTGCGGATCGACATCCACGGCTTCTGCGACTACGCCAACCGCTCCGCCAACGAGTTGCTGAGGGAATGGGGCATCGGCCAGGGGCTTCCGACACCGTCCCCCCTCACCCTCGCCGCCCGCGAGGTCTTCGAAGACGGACACGCCCGGGACATCGAACGGACGGTGGGGGGGCGGGTCTTCGCCTTCACCCTGGCGCCGATCAAGCGGTTCGACCGGATCTACGTCTACGGGCGGGACATCACCGAACAGCGACAGGCGGTCAACCGTCTGCGGCGGGCGGCGCTGGTCTTCGACAACACCGACGACGGGGTGATGATCACCGACGGGCAGGGGATCATCCGGACCGTCAACGCCTCCTTCACCCGGATCACCGGTTACTCCCACGACGAGGCGGTGGGGCGGACCCCCGCCATTCTGAAATCGGAGCGGCACGACAACGACTTCTACGCCCTTCTCTGGGGAGGCTTGACCGAGAAGGGGGCGTGGGAGGGGGAGTTGTGGAACCGGCGCAAGAGCGGCGAAATCTATCTGCAACACTCCCGCATCCGGGCGGTCTACGACGACGGCGGCGGCGTCAGCGAGTTCGTCTCCACCTTCAGCGACATCACCGGCGCGCGGATGCGGGCGGAGGAATTGGAGCGGCGGGCCTACAACGATCCCCTGACCGGGCTCCCCAACCGGCATCTTTTCCACGACCGACTGGGAATGGCCATCTCCCGGTCGAACCGGAGCGGGAATTCCTTCGCCCTGATGTATCTCGATCTGGACGGTTTCAAGGGGGTCAACGACCGGGGGGGGCATCTGGCGGGGGACCAGACGCTGCAATGGGTGGCCGACCGGATCGCCCAATCGGTCCGCGCCGAGGACACACTGGCCCGGCTGGGGGGAGACGAGTTCGCCGTGATCGTGGAAGCCCCCGCCGACCGGGCCGTGGTGAAAGGGCTGACCGACCGGGTCCACACCCATTTTGTCGACGGGGTACCGGTAGGGGACGTCCGGTTTCCGGTGACCGTCAGCATCGGCGTCGCCTTCTACCCTTCCGACGCCCAGAACCGGCACGACCTGGTTCACCGGGCCGACGCCGCCATGTACTGCGCGAAACAACAGGGGAAACGGACCACCTGCTACGCCGCCGACTGCCCCGACGCGACAGAGTAAGGACGCGGGATTCTGCGGCGCGCGTTGGGGATCGCACGAGACGCCCCCTTGACCCGTCGAAGCCAAGCCGACAACGGCGGGGGTCACGTGCCGAAAACGATGGGAAGCTCGCGCACCCCCGCGTGAGGGGGGGGGTCAGCGAGGGAGGTAGG
>JADGCD010000185.1 GCA_015229165.1 Nitrospinota bacterium
TAAGTATATTTATGATTTCTTTATTGTATGAAGTTATAAGCAGGACAACTCCAGAGTTTGCAGAAGGTATAAAAGGTGCTTTGCTAAAAAATAAGAATTTAAAAGATATAAAAGAGGAAGAATAGTAATAATGAATGGGGTTGTGTCATCAAAAATTACAAATGTGATTACAATGTTATTAATAATCATTGTACCTGTTTATTTAGTGTTAATAAGCAGTTCTACAGGGTTATGGCACAATATATTTGGTACAAGGGCTAATATAATGCCTACAGAAGAGCCTGTTAATGAGGGAAGTTCGTTTGGAGCAAAATCTTATATAGTTGCGGGGCAACGTATCAATCCATCTATACAGCAGCAGCAAAACGAGCAAGACTTACTAAATCAACAACAAAATGATCTTCTTGCCAAAGATGGAATAGTTTCCACTGAACAACAAAATATGCAGTCTCCACTGACGCCCAAAACCACTGAAGTAAACAATAAAGATAATCAACAAGCAAGCAAGCAACCAGAGAATCAAACACAAACAAACTCTGTAGCAACCCAACCAATACCAGCGGTCCCACCCAATGCCATAGATAAAATTCTCCAAGAAGGACACTGGATAGGTCTTGAGGCTATACCCCTTACTAGTAATATTGCAATGGCAAATAATATTCCCGCGAACATTGTTGGAGTACTTATAGATGAGGTTACATTACTTGCTGCACAAAGCGGCATTTTAGCAGGTGATGTCATAACAGCAGTAGGAGATAAAAAGGTAACAGACCTTAAATCTTTTCAGGAGGCCACTAAACAGATTGCAAATTTAACTCAAAGCAATATTACTGTTTATAGACAGGGCAAGGATATAATCATAGAAATAAAATCAAATGATGTGTTGGGTATGGCACAAATGGAGGCAGCTCCAACAATACTAGCAACTGATAAAGCCCCACATGGTTACTACGGGCCATGCGATAAGTGTCATACAATAGTGAAAACGAACAAAAATCTAACTAATTTGCCAAAAGATGCTGGCGATGTTTTATCTACAACTGCTCCACCAATAACTTGGGGTGCTATCGCCCCTCATAGGGATAGAGGACTATGTACGAATTGTCACAATATAAAGACATAAGATATGTAGAATGTAAAAAATGTATGTCAAAAGCAGGTATGGTTTCTATATTTGCTAATCTCATACTTGCGCTATTTAAGTTTGTTGTTGGTATTTTAAGTGGAAGTAAAGCTATTATGGCTGATTCTCTTTACTCTTTTAAAGATTTTTTTATATCATTAGTAGTTTTTGTTGGTATAGGTATATCAGGAAAACCGCCAGACGAGAATCATCCATACGGACATGGCAAGATAGATTTTGTAGCTATATTTCTTATAAGTCTTGCTATATTAGTAGGCACGATTTTTCTGTTTGTTCATTCAGTTAAAGATTTAGTTATGGCGTATCATGGAAATTTTAATCCACCACGCTTTATAGCTTTTTGGGCTGCTTTAATTTCTGTTATTGCAAATTATAGAATATATATATATCTTCATTGTGTGGGTACAAAAAAGGGCAGTCCTGCTATTTTAGCAAATGCAACCCATAATCATTCAGATGCTATATCTTCGATTATGGTAGCTGTTGGAGTACTTGGTACAAAATTTGGTCTTGTTTTTCTTGACCCTATAGTGGCTGTCATAGAAACCATTGACCTTATAAGATTAAATATAACAATGCTTAAAGATTCAATAAACGGAATGATGGACTCATCAGTTAGCAATAAGGTAATAGAGCAAATACAATCAATTGTTGTTTTAGTACCGGGTGTTCAAAAAGTAGCAAAGGTTATTGGCAGACAAGTGGGAAAAGGTATTTGGGTTGATATCGCCATTAGGGTAAATCATGACCTACCTTATGAAACGGGTTACACAATAGGCAAACAGGTAGAGGCATCTCTAAAAAATAGAATAAATGACATTGTAGGTATTAATGTTATTATAGAGCCACATATATTATGACAACATACGATAAACTATTTAAACTTTTAACTATAAGCGGCATTAACCTGACTTTCATGAAGAAAAGGGTATCAGAGATGGTTGAAGACTATGTTGTTAGGACTGGAAAATCAAAACAGGAATCAGCACATGAGATAAGTAAAATCTTGATGACAAGAACCATTGTAAAGGTTGGCAGCATTGGGGCAATTACTTCTTCGTCATCTTCTGTACCAGGGCTTGGTAGTATTGCGGCTATGTTGTTTACAAGTGTAATAGATTTTGCCCTAGTTTTAAGAGAGCAGATAGAGCTTTGTTATAAAGTATCTTGTGCTTATGATATAGACTTAACAGGTGATGAACTAAAGGCAATAACACTTGCTATTATTGGATTTTCATTTACTGCAGAGGCAGCTACCCATATCAGCGAAATTGCGTTAACAAAGGTTATAAATAAAATGGCTGCAAATTATATGAATAGAGGACTCGAAAAGTCAGCAGAAGGGGTTGCACGAGAAATCCTTCCACGTTTGGGAGGTAGAATTTCTAAATATTTGCCATTTATAAGTATCCCTATAAGTATATCTATCAATGTTGTTTCCACATTAACAGTAGGAAAGCAAGCGATAAAGTATTTTAGCGCATGGAATGATAACACCAATTAAAATTAATATTTGTTATGGATAAGGCTATTTGACTGAAAGAAAAACTATAATTACAATATATTTATTAATGTCATTATTAGCTTTCTTTGTAATTGTATATATAGTAGCAAGATTTGCATATAATAAGTTTGTTGATAAAACCCATTTCTTAGACATAGCTTATGATAACTTAGAAGTAGAAAAACAAAGAAGGTACGATGTTGTTATACATAGTGTAAAAGCTGCAAGAGAATATTTAAATATTGAAGGGCAGATATTAGAATATTTAGTGACATTAAATGGAATTATAGAAAATAACAATACAGATGTAAATAAAGAAAAAGTGAAGAGCCAAATACTAGAGTTAGTATCCAAGTTAGATGCAATAGTTGAGAATTATCCAGAAATAAAGACTGATGGACCATATACGTTTTTGATCAAGACAATAAAAAATGCAGATATGAGAGTACGATATAAAAGACTGATTTATAACAAGAAGGTGCATGATTATAATTTATTTTGTAGGCTTTTTCCATATAATTATTTTGCAAGATTATATGGATATCATAATATACCTTTTTTTCAAGCTGATAAACAAGCGTATAAACATCTATTTTAATTGTTCTTTAAACAAAGTTAATGAAATTGATTAAGAAGAATATATATATAGGATAATTTGAGATGATCATTGGACCATCTAACGGTGATTGGTTTACGTTCTTTTTGTATAGTGTTATGCTAATAGGATTTTTTCTATTTCCAAAAAAAAGTACTTTATATTTTTTCTTTGGTGCAAGTTTATGTCTAAACGCAACTGCGCTTATAAAGTTAGGATATTTTATTAGAGCTCCTGTAGTTATATCTTTTGTAATAATTATTATTTGTATTTTTGATGGACATTACAGGACTATTAAAAAAAATAATATATTTGTTTTATTATTAATATTTATTAGTATAATTTCATGTTATTTATATTATTTTCATTTTCCAGAATTAAGCTTTAGCACAAACTTTAAAGATACTAGACATGGTGTTCATCGCGTGTTATTACAAACTATACAATTTTGCTTTCTTGCTATTATTGCAATAACTATAAATAATATTATGTCTTTTTCTTCAAATACTATTGTATATATTCAAAGAGTGGTTTTTTTTAAAGGGATTATATTTGGATTTATTTGTGATGCTTTTTACGCTTTTTGGGAGGGATTATTTGTGTGGTTTAAAACACCGTTTATAAATCTAACAAATGATTTACCTCGTTATTGGGATATGGGTTCAATGTTTGGTAGTTTACTATATTGGCATAGAGTTCGAGGATTTGACCTTGAGCCTTTAAATCTTATTAATTATACTGTTTTCAGCTTAGGTATAGCTTCATTAATACAAATGACGTATAAATTAAGGA
>JADGCD010000186.1 GCA_015229165.1 Nitrospinota bacterium
CTCCGAAGGTGGGGGAGACCCTGACCGTCGAGCTCTTCAACGGCGCCCATTACGTCACCGTCACCGGTGTCAGCAAGGGGCGGGGCTACGCGGGCGTCATCAAGCGCCACGGCATGAAGGGCGCCCAGACCATGACCCGCGGCACGCACGAGTTCTTCCGGCACGGCGGCTCCATCGGCATGAAGGAAGAGCCCGCCCGCGTCATCAAGGGCAAGCGGATGGCCGGTCACATGGGCGACGAGACCGTCACCACCCTCAACCTTGAGGTGATCCGCATCTTCGCCGAACAGAACCTGTTGCTCGTCAAGGGGGCCGTCCCCGGCGCCAACGGCGGCTATGTGGTGGTCGTCACGTCCGACCGCCGCGAGAAGAGACTGCATGTCGCCTCCGAGCCCAAGTTCGTCAACCCGCTCAAGGCGTCCAAACGGGGAGGCAAATAACCGATGAAAACCGACATCCTGGACACCGCGAACAAGAAGACCGGAGAGGCGGATCTCGCCCCCTCGGTTTTCGAAGCCGAAATCAAGGAATCGCTCCTTCACGACGTGGTCCTGTGCCAGTTGGCCTCGCGCCGCTCTGGCACCCACGCGACCAAGACTCGCGCCTTCGTCTCCGGCGGCGGCGTGAAACCGTGGAAGCAGAAAGGGACCGGGCGCGCCCGGGCCGGCTCCATCCGCTCGCCGCTGTTCCGCGGCGGCGCGATCATCTTCGGCCCCTCTCCCCGGGACTACGGCTACAGCCTGCCTAAGAAGGTGCGGGCCGCCGCGCTGCGCTCCGCCCTCTCCGCCAAGGCGGCCGAGAAGGCCATCACGGTGATCGCCACGGTCGCCATGGACGCGCCGAAGACCAAGCAGGCCGCCGCCATGCTGGCCGCCCTCGGGCTTGCCGACAAGAAGGTGCTCCTTCTACTCGACACCCGCAACGAGGCGGTGGAGAAATCGTTCCGCAACATCGACGGCGTCAAGACCATGCACGCCGCCGGGATCAACGTGTACGACATCCTCAACGCCGACGCGCTGCTCATGACCAACGGGGCGCTTGAGGCCATCACCGAAAGGCTGTCGAAATGAAGACCGCCCACGACATCATCCGCAAGCCGATCATCACCGAGAAGGCCTCCGAGGCGAAAGACCGCCTCAACAAGATCGTCCTGGCCGTCGACAGCGACGCCTCCAAGCCCGAGATCAAAAAGGCGGTCGAAGAGGTCTTCTCCGTGAAGGTCGAGAAGATCAACGTGCTGAATACGAAACCGAAGGTCAAAGGATGGGGCCGCAAGAAGGGAACCCGCTCCGGCTACAAAAAAGCCGTGGTCACCCTCAAGGAAGGCAACACCATCGAAGTCTTCGACCAGGTCTAATGGGGAACGAGAAATATCATGGGTGTCAAAACGTTCAATCCGACCTCGCCCGGCCTTCGCGCCCGGGTCGGGTTCGATTTCAAGGAAATCACCGCCGGGGCGACTCCCGAGAAGAGTCTGCTGGCGGTCAAGACCCGCTCGTCGGGGCGCAACAACCTGGGCCGCATCACCATGCGGCGCCGGGGTGGCGGCCATAAGCGGCGCCTGCGGATCATCGACTTCAAGCGGGAGAAGGACGCCATTCCGGCCCGGGTCGCCTCGGTCGAATACGATCCGAACCGGACCGCCAACATCGCCCTTCTGGTCTACGCCGACGGCGAAAAGCGGTACATCATCGCCCCCGAAGGGATCGCCGTGGGCGACACGGTCTCCAACGGCGCCGCCGCTCCCATTCGGACCGGCAACTGCCTGCCCCTGTCGGCCATCCCGCTCGGTTCGGTGATCCACTGCATCGAGATGATTCCCGGTCGGGGCGCCAAGATGATCCGGTCCGCCGGAACCTCTGCCCAGCTCATGGCCAAAGAGGGGGGCATGGCGCTGCTTCGTCTCAAGTCGTCCGAAGTTCGCCGGGTTCCGGTCGAGTGCCGGGCCACCATCGGCGCCGTCGGCAACGCCTCCCATATCCGGATCAACCTCGGCAAGGCCGGGCGCAACCGGTGGCTCGGCTGTCGGCCCGCCGTCCGCGGCGTCGCCATGAACCCCGTCGACCATCCGCATGGCGGCGGCGAGGGACGCACCTCCGGCGGACGCCATCCGGTCACCCCGTGGGGCAAGCCGACCAAGGGGTACAAGACCCGTTCGCGCAAGAAAAAATCGTCCGACATGATCGTTAAGAAACGGAAATAACCGATGGCCAGATCGCTCAAAAAGGGACCCTTCATCGACGACCACGTCCAGAAGAAGGTCGACAACCAGAACGCCACCGGCGACAAGAAGATCATCAAGACCTGGTCGCGCCGGTCGACGATCACCCCCGAGTTCGTGGGACACACCTTCGCGGTGCACAACGGGCAGAAGTTCATCCCGGTCTACGTCACCGAGAACATGGTCGGCCACAAACTCGGCGAGTTCGCGGCCACCCGCAACTTCAAGGGCCACGTCAAAGGGGACAAACGCTCCAGCGGACGTTAACGGCTACGCGCCGTGGCGCAGTTCCTGCCGCTTTCGCCCGGGCGCGTCTTCGCCGCGCGGTTCTTGACAGGCTGAGGGTTCACCTTCGCAACTGATGATAAGCCCTCCGGTCCTTGGGACCGGAGGGCTTTCGCTTGCGCAGGCTTGGGCCTGTCTTTATCCCCACCCATTAACAAAGAGTCGGCGTATCCCCCGTCGTATCCCGGATCGGAGAAGGGCGCCCTGACCGGTCGGGCGAAAGCTGGCGACGACGCGCGTGGTCGTTCGAGGAGGGAAGAGAACACCAGCAACGGTGGGCGCCTTGACCGGTCGAGACCCGCGCGGCGAAGACGCGCCCTTGCGATAACGTGAGGAAGATCGCGCCGCCCCCGCGCAAGGGGCCGCGCCGCCCCCGCGCAGGGGGCCTAGCAGATGCGGGGCAGTAGCTCCCCCGGCAGCCGGTGGACGATCCGGTGACCGCCGATGAGCGACGTCATCGTCACCCGGCCTGCGACCCCCTCGGAGGCACGTCCGATGATCGCCGCATGGCGCCCCAGAGGATGGCGACGCATCACCGCCACCGCCGCATCCGCCTGCTCCAGAGGAACGGCCGCCAGAAGTTTTCCCTCGTTGGCCACCAGCGTCGGGTCGAGCCCCAACAACTCGCACGCCCCTGCCACCGCCGGAGCGACCGGAATGGACCGCTCGTCAAGTGTGAAGGACAAGGCTGCGCTTTCCGCCCACTCCACCGCCACCGTCGCCAATCCCCCCCGGGTCGGATCGCGCAGGGCGTGGATCTCGATCCCTGCGGCGTAGAGATCGTCCACCAGCCCGTGGAGAGCCGCCGTATCGCTGACCACCGGCGCGGCGAACGAAAGCCCTTCCCGCGCCGAGAGGATCGCAACGCCATGATCCCCAACCGTCCCGCTGACGATCAGCGCGTCGCCCGGACGAATCGACTTCGCCGAGGGAACCAAAACACCGGGGCGTCGCACGCCGATACCGGACGTGTTGATGAAGATCTTGTCCCCCTTGCCGCGCGGGACCACCTTCGTGTCCCCCGCCAGCAGAGGGACCACAGCGCTCCGGGCCGTCTCCCCCGCCGCCCGGAGAACACGGCGCAGGTCGCCCGCCAGCAGCCCTTCTTCGAGAATCAGCCCTATCGTCAACGCCGCAGGGACGCCTCCTCCCATGACGATATCGTTGATCGTCCCGTTCACCGCCAGATCGCCGATGGTCCCTCCGGGGAAGATGAAAGGGTCGACGATGTAGCTGTCGGTGGTGATGACCAGGTCGGTCCCCGACACCGAGAGCGGGGCCGCGTCCTCCTGCGGCGGGACGTTCCCGTCGGGGAAGAGGGACGGGAGGATCACCGAGCCGATAAGGCGGGCGGTCATCTCCCCGCCGGAGCCGTGACCGAGAAGAACCGGATCGTCGTCACGCACGGGCGGGGGTCCTTTCGTGGGCGCCATAGCGGTAGTCGGCGGCGCACGAGCCTTCG
>JADGCD010000187.1 GCA_015229165.1 Nitrospinota bacterium
GTTCTGGCCGGACTGTGCGCCGCCGATCCGGCGGTAGCCATCCCCGCCTTCTCCAAGAAATACGAGGCCCCCTGCTCGCTGTGCCACGAGAAGTGGCCCCGGCTGACCGACCTGGGGATGAAATTCAAGCTCAACGCCTTCCAGATGCCCGACTCGGAGGACGGCGGCGAGACCGACAAGCTCTCCCCCCGCCCCGACCTGTTCCTCGACATCGGCGGCGCCAATCCGCCCCTTTCGGTGATTCTCGAAGGGGGGGTGACCCTCCTGCAGAGCGCCCAGGGGCCCGAAGGGCGCCAGAGCGACAAGTTCCTCTGCTGCGTTGACGGGAGCCGTCTCTCGCTGGTGGCCGCAGGGACGGTGGCGCCCAACATCGGCTACTTCCTGTCGGGGGATCTCGGGAAGGGGGAGGTTACCCAGGCGGTGGTCAAGTTCGCCAACTTCTTCAGCCCGGGGCTTCTGGCCTTCGACCTGGGCGCCATGAAAGTCGTGGATAACGACGTGGTGGCCGACGGGCGGGAATGGTTCGGCTCGCCCGAGGCGGCCCTCTTCGGCCATCCCCGCAACCCCGCCACCGCCGTGGGGCGTCCCATGGCGACCAGCGACACCGGCGTCCGGGTCTACGGTCGCCCCGGCTTTGACATGTTCACCTACGAGTTCGGCGCCTTCACCGGCGCGGCGGTCACGGACGACGCCGAGGACGACAACGACCTGGCCTACACCTTCATGGGGCGCTTCGACATCGACCGCTTCGCCATGAGCCTGCGCTGGTGGACCAACAACTCCGGCCTGACCACCGAACGGGCCACGCTGGCCGACGGAACGGCGCTCGCCTTCGCTCCCGATCCCCGCAACCCGGACGAACGGTCCAACGAGCTGTACCTGTCGGCCCGCTACCGGCATCCCACCTTCGCCCTCGATTTCGCCCTGGACCGGATGACCTGGAACGTGGGAAGCCGCTCGGCCGCCGACGGCGCCGGAACGCTCCACACCTGGGCGCCGGGAGGGGTCGTCCGGATCGGCGGTTCGGTGGGGGTCATCTGGTATGCCGCCGAATGGTTCCAGACCGGCCTGCAGTACGCCCTCTCCCGTGTGGAGCAGCGGACCGACCTGCTGGACGGCGCCGCCACCCCCCGCCCGGCCTACAACACCAGCCTCCTCTCGTGGCGGTTGGAGGCCCGACCGGTCTCCAACCTCCGGATGGGGCTGGAGGCCCAGTTCGACCTGACCGGGGCCGACGCCCGGCTGCGGGCCGACGGGACCACCTTCGACCCGCAAAACCAGATCCTGTTCCAATGGGACCTAGCCCTCTGAGCGGACGGCTCCGGGCCCGGCTGCTGGTCTTCGACCTCGACGGAACCCTGGTCGACAGCAAGGACGACATCGCCGACGCCCTGAATCGGGCGCTGGGGATCATGGGGTACGCCCCCCTTCCCCTTTCGGTGATCGGCGCGTTCGTCGGCAACGGGGTCAACCCCCTTATCGCCCGGACCGTGCAGGCCGCCGGACACCCGGAGCGGGAGGGGGATCTGCGGGAGCTGTTCCGCGACCTCTACGCCGAAGGGCTGCTGAACAAAACCACCCTTTTCCCCGGCGTGGCCGAGACCCTGGCCCGGTTGGCGGGGCGCTTCCGGATGGGGCTGATCACCAACAAACCGATCCGCTTCACCCGTCCCATCGTGGAGGGACTGGGCCTCGCCCCCCTCTTCGGCGACGCGGTCTACGGAGGGGATTCGCTCCCGGTCGGCAAGCCCGACCCGGCCTCGTTTTTCGCCCTCGCCAAAGCCTGCGGCGTCGATCCGGCGAACGCGGTGATGGTGGGAGACTCGGCGGTCGACGTCCTGACCGCCAAGAACGCCGGGGCCGCCTCGGTGGGGGTCACCTACGGCTTCCGCGACCGGGCGGAGCTGGTGGAGGCGGGGGTCGATGCGGTCATCGACCGGTTCGCCGACCTCGAAACCGTCGTCGAGGAGGGGTGACGGTGGCGCTGGTCCGGGAGGGGAGCTGCCACTCCTGCGGCGAATGCTGCCGGACGCTCAGGATCGTCACCCCTTACGACCGGCTCCTCTCCCAGCACGGTTCGGTTGACGAGGCTGCGGCCTATTACGGCTTCCGGGGGGGGGTCATCACCGGCGTGGCGCCGGACCAGAACCTGGTCAGCGTCGAGTTCCCCATCCCCTGCGACCGGCTGACCCCGGAGAACCACTGCCTCCTCCACGACACCCCGGAGAAGAAACCGGTGATCTGCCACCGCTATCCGGTCGCCCCCGACGACATCGAAGGGTGCGGCTACCTGTGGGTCCGCAAACCGGGCTGATTCGGGGCGCGCCGAACGGACAATCGGGGTATCATGGACGGACTTTCTTGCCCGCCCACGGCATCTGACGGAGGAAACATACGGATGGATTTCGGACACCACTTCGACCGG
Source organism: Nitrospinota bacterium (assembly GCA_015229165.1). Taxonomy (GTDB): domain Bacteria; phylum Nitrospinota_A; class UBA7883; order UBA7883; family JADGGD01; genus JADGCD01. The sequence goes on from JADGCD010000187.1 coordinate 2,426, forward strand.
TCGGTCGTCGACCTCAACTTCTTCCGCGACTGGGAGGCCCGCCGCGAGGCCCGCGCCGCCCGTCCCGACGGTCGCCCCCGCTTCGTCACCCTCTCCCGGGAGTTCGGCTGCCAGGGACAGGAGATCGCCGCCGAGCTGATGACCCGGCTACTGGACCGCTCCCCCTCCTCCTGGACGCTGGTGACCCGCGACATGCTCGAGCAGATGGCCGCCTCCGCCGATTGCCCCTCCCGCATGGTGGAGCAGGTCGCCGAAGACCGGTGGTCGTTCGCCGACTGGTTCGCCGACGCGCTGGTCCCCGGTTATCTCCAGTCGTCGTCGTCGAAGGTCTTCGAACGGCTCAAGCGGCTGATCCTGAACCTGGCCGACACGGGGAACGTGGTCTTTTTAGAGGGAGGGGCGCAGGTGGTGACCGCCCGGCTCGACCCGCGCAAGTTTCACGGGCTCCATTTCCGCCTCGTGGCGCCCCACGCGTGGCGGGTCCACCAGGTGGCCGAATACAAAAAGATCGCCCGGGACGAGGCCCAGATCGTGGTGCAGGACAAGAGCCACCGGCGCGACCAGTTCATCCGGGACTTCACCGGCGTTTCCCCCGACGACCCGCACCTCTACCATGTGATCTACAACAACGCCCGGCTTTCGCCTGCGGCCATCGTCGACGGGATCGTGGCCACCATGCAGGCCGAGGGGCTCCTCAACCCGGAGGCGTAGGACGCGCCCCTCCCCCGGCGCCGTCACGGTCGAGCCGGAGAGGCGAGAGCGGCCCGGGCGGGCCGTTTAATGCCGGTGTTTCAGCCGCTCTTCCAGCTCGGCGATCTTGGCCTTCAGGTCGGCCACCTGGTCGGCGGTGGCAAGACCCATCTTGTCGATGGTGGTCTTCACCGCCGCCTCGATCCGGGCCGCCAGTTCGGCGTGAACCTGCTCGCGGGAAGCGGCCATGTCGGCCACGATCCGCTCCCCCTCCTCGCGGGAGAGTTTCCCCATCTCGGCCAGGCTCCGGGCCAGCCGTTCGAAGTTTTCCTTCGAGAGGGCCGCGGCCCCCACTCCCATCTTGAATACGTCGGTTATGGCATTCAGCATCTTCTGTTCCTTTCACTCAAAGACCGGTCCATGAAAAGCGTTATCGAGGCAGGCGCCGGTAGGAGAAACCGGATGAGGAAGCGGAGCGTACACGAAAGTACGTGAGCATCCCGCATACGGTTTCGACACCCCGGCGGCAACGCAGATAGCTTTTCATCGTCAGTCGAGCCTTCCTGCCACCATGATCGCCCACAGGGCGCGGACGATCATTCCGATGGCCACGCCCCAGCCGAGCAACCCGAAAATCGACAGGCCATACACCGTCGGCGGGGTTCCGGAGGAGAGCAGCATCGACGACCCCATGAACACCGCCGCAGCCAGGACCCCCAGCACCAGCCGGTTCACCGCATATTCGAACCCCCGATGCTCCATGTGGATCTCCATGGAGCCGTCCCGGAACCGCTCGAGAATGTCGGCCACGGCAGAAGGGACCGTCTCCATGAAGTCGGCCATCT
>JADGCD010000018.1 GCA_015229165.1 Nitrospinota bacterium
GGTGAGCGGACGAAAGGCCCGTGCGGGCATGGTTTTCCCTCGTGGTAAGATGTGAACCGTTACTGACCGTCAGAGTATACCCCCCCCTTCCCCCGCTGGAAAGGGGCGACCCGGACCCCACCCGAGAGCCGATGAGCAAAACCACCGTCACCCTGTGCGTCCCCCCGCAAGGATATTTCGCCGAACGCTGGAAAGAATCGTCCATGCCGACGCTGGGGGTCCTCTCCATGGCCGCCTGTCTGGAGAAGGAAGGGTTCGGCGTCACCTCGCTTCCGGCGCATATCCTCCGCTGGTCCACCGAGGACATCGCCCGCCATGTGGCCGAGACCAAACCGGATCTCTTCGGCCTGACCGTGACCACCGAGAACCGGTTCGACGCCTTCGACGTGGCCCGCGCCGTGAAACGGGTCCGCCCGGAGACGACGGTGGTCCTCGGCGGCCCCCACTGCACCGCCACCGCACTGGACACCCTCTCCCACATCCCGGAGGTCGACATGGTCGTCTCCGGCGAGGGGGAGGTGACGGTGGTGGAGCTGGCCCGCGCCATCGAGGCGGGGGGGCGCGCGACCGACCTGGCCCGGATCGACGGGCTCTCGTTCCGCGACGGGGGACGCATTGTCACCAACGGCCTGCGTGGAAAACTTCCCGACCTGAACGTCCTGCCGATGCCCGCCCGGCATCTGGAGGACATGGCCGCCTACAACTTCTTCGTTGACGTGCCGGGGCGGGGAAAACTTCCCGCCGCCAACATCATGACCAGCCGGGGGTGCCCGTTCGACTGCAACTTCTGCGCGACCCCGACCAACTGGGGACGGAAAGTCCGGGGGGTGTCGCCGGAGCGGGTTCTCGAAGAGATCGAACACTGCATGGACCGCTACGGCGTGCAGGCGATCTGGTTCTACGACGACACGCTGAACTACAACCCGAAGCGGCTGGAGACGATCTGCGACCTGATGATCGAGCGCAAGCTGAACCTGAGCTGGTTCTGCGAAGTCCGGGTCGACGCGCTGGAGCGTCCCCTGTTCGACAAGATGGTCGAAGCGGGGCTGTTCCATTTCGGTTTCGGCGTGGAAAGCGCCAACGAGCGGATCTGCCGCGACATCATCGGCAAGAAGGCGACGCTGCAACAGGCCATCGACGTCATCGACTGGGCCAACGAGGCGAAGATCACCGCGAACCCCTTTTTCATCTTCAGCCACCCGACCGAGACGTGGGAAGAGGCGTTGCAGACGCTGGAATTCGCCGAGAGCCTGCGGGGACGGGCGCAATGTTCCATGGCGATCCTGCACGTCTATCCCTCCACCGAACTGTGGGACCGGGCGGTGGCGGAGAAGAAAATCCCCGCCGACTTTACATGGACGAATCCCGACGATCCCCGGATCGTGGAACTCCCCGAAGCGCAGGGGCGGATTCCCCTCTATATGGACAAGCTGACCTGGTTCCAGATTTCGACGATCATCTTCCGGTTCAGCCAGTCGGCCATGAAAGTCAGCCTCTGGTCGAAAGTCACCAAAGCCGCGCGCCGGATCAACTCGTGGCGCCGGTTCGTCCAGTACTTCGTCATGGGGCTGGCGCTCATTAAGCTGAAGCTGGAGAGGGGGAAGAGGTCGGGCGCGGACGAGAAGATGGCGAAGAAGGCGGAGTTTTAGAAACCTATGAATGCCACCGATATATTGCACTCGCTTCTTGGAGCCGGAAGGGAAACAGAAATCGTCGAATTCAAAGAGGCGAGGACAAAGTACGACTTTGACAAGCTTGGTGAGTACTATTCCGCGCTCGCTAATGAGGCGAACCTGCGCGGCAAAGATCGGGCATGGTTTATTATCGGGGTCGCTGACGACGGCACGGTAGTGGGTACAGAATATGGACTGGCACCTGGCATTCTCGACAAGGTAAAGAACGACCTTTCGCAGTCTCTTTCTCCACGACAGGCCTTTCGCGAGATCCATGAAATTCAAATGGAGGGGAAGCGAGTTCTTCTCTTTGAAATCACTGCCGCTCCACGCGGCGTTCCCCTTGCCTGGAGGGGGCACTATTACGGGAGGAGGGGCTCGTCAATAGGCGCGCTCGATCTCGAAAAGTTTGAAGCGATAAGAGGCCAGGCCGTCTATGCCGATTGGTCCCAAGAATCGTGTGAAGGGGCCAGCCTTGACGATCTCGATCCCGAGGCGTTATTAAAAGCGCGGACGCAATACGAGATCAAGAACCCGCGCCTGTCCGAAGAGTTGCGAACGTGGGATGACGCCGAGTTCCTTCGCAAGGCAGGGCTTCTCATAAAGGAAAAACTCACGCGCGCAGCCATCGTTTTGCTCGGCAGGAAGGAGGCGGAAAGGCTTCTCTCCCCTTCTGTGGCGACCATCAGTTGGATTTTGAAAGGCGCCCGTGGCACGGAAGAGGATTACCAGCACTTTGGACCGCCATGGATTCTGAACAGCGAAGAGGCTTTCTGGAAGATCAGGAACATCCGCTTTCGCCATATGCCCGACGGCTCACTGTTTCCACTAGAAATCGACAAGTATGACGCTTGGGTCGTCCGTGAAGCGCTGCACAATGCCATCGCCCATCAGGATTACTCACTTTGCTCGCGTATCGCTCTTGTCGAATTCCCCGACCGCATCGTTATCAGCAATGCAGGGTCATTTATCCCTGCAAGCGTCGAATCGGTCATTGAGCGAGACGCCCCCGAATCTCGATATCGGAATGATCACCTGTGCAAAGCAATGGTCTCCTTGAACATGATTGACACGATCGGAAGCGGCATCAAAAAGATGTTTCGCATCCAGCGCGACCGCCTCTTTCCTTTGCCGGACTACCACATTGGGGACAAGCAGGTCGCTGTTTCAATTCTTGGACACATTCTTGACCCCCATTACGTACAGCAGCTTACACGCATATCCGACTTGCCACTTGGGGATGTAATCCTGCTTGACAAGGTACAAAAAGGTATTCGAATCGAGAAGGATGATGCGAAGCGATTAAAATCCATGGGGCTGATTGAGGGAAGTTATCCCCGTGTGCATATCAGTTCTTCCGTCGCCACAATTTCTAATCAAAAGGCTCGGTATCTTCATAACCGCGGACTTGATGTCGAGCACTATTTTCACTTGGTGCAAGAACATATTCGCCATTTCGGCAGTATCACACGCAAAGAGGCCGATGAGCTTCTCCTGCCAAAACTGCCAGACATCCTTGACGACCACCAAAAGCAAAGCAAGATTCATAATATTCTCACTTCAATGGTCAGGCAAAACTTAATCGAAAATCGTGGCTCCCGTCGATACTCCCGCTATCACTTCGCTCAAAACTCCCATAGCTAGGATACCCATATGGGAAGCCAAATTATCAATGCGCCGTAGCGAACCAATAGAATAATGGCTTTATTTTTCATTGATATGCAATTGTTAGCCCGCCTCCCCGTTTGTCTGCCTATCAATAAACCACCCTCACACTCCCCCTCCTCGCCCCCCGAAATTTGGTAGAATCCGGCGGCTGGCATAAGCTAGCCACCACATCCCGACCGTACACGACAACGCCATGGCCCAACTCCTGAAAATCGCCCGGTTCCTCGACTCCCTCGCCGAAGGGACGGGGCGGGCGGTCGCGTGGCTGGCCTTGGCCCTGACGGCGCTGACGGTCTACGACGTGGTGGCCCGCTATGCCTTCCAGTCGGGCTCGGTGGCGTTGCAGGAGGCGGAGTGGCATATCTTCGCGGTTCTCTTCCTGCTGGCGGCGGCCTACACCCTCAAGCACGACGCCCATGTGCGGGTCGACATCCTCTACGGGCGCCTCGGCCCCCGGGGAAAGGGGATCGTCGACCTGCTCGGGACGCTGCTGCTCCTCCTCCCCTTCTGTCTCCTGATGATCGGGACGTCGTGGGAGTTCGTCTCCCTCTCGTGGGAGATGGGGGAGAGCTCGTCCGACCCCGGCGGGCTTCCCTACCGCTGGCTGCTGAAAGGGATGATCCCGTTGGGCTTCCTGCTGGTCGCCCTGCAGGGGGTGGCGCAGGCCATCCACGCGCTTAGGGCCGTCGTCACCGGCGCCGAAGACCCCGACGGGGCGAAGGAGCCGAACGTTGTTTGAGGAATACCTGCCGCTGACGATGGTCGGCGTCCTCTTCGCCGCCCTGATGCTGGGATACCCGGTGGCCTTCACCCTGGGGGGGGTGGCCTTCTTCTTCGGCTGGTACGGGTTCGGCCTCGACTTCTTCAACCTCCTGCCGCTGCGGATATGGGGGGTGATGACCAACTTCACCCTGCTGGCGGTCCCCCTCTTCGTCTACATGGGGGTGATGCTGGAAAAGTCGGGGCTGGCGGAAGACCTGCTGGAGACGATGGCGCTGCTGTTTGGGCGGATTCGGGGCGGCATGGCGGTCTCGGTGGTCGCCGTGGGGGCGTTGCTGGCCGCCTCCACCGGCATCGTGGGCGCCACGGTGGTGACCATGGGGCTGTTGGCGCTCCCGTCGATGCTGCGACGAAACTACCAGCCGGAGCTGGCGGTGGGGGTCATCGCCTCCGCCGGAACGCTGGGGCAGATCATCCCGCCGTCGATCATCCTGGTCCTGCTGGGGGACATCATGAACGTCCCGGTGGGGGACCTGTTCCTCGGCGCGGTGATTCCGGGGCTTTCGCTGGTGGTTCTCTATATCCTCTACATCCTCGCCGTGGCCGGAATCAAGCCCGCATGGGCGCCGGCCATCCCGGCGGACGAGCGGGCGGCGGTCCTCGGCCCCGAGTTGCTGCGGCGGATCGCGTGGGGGCTGGTTCCGCCGCTGGTCCTGATGGTGGCGGTGCTGGGGTCGATCTTCGCCGGGATCGCCTCCCCCACCGAGTCGGCCGCCATGGGGGGGATCGGCGCCACGATCCTGGCCGCGCTGAACCGGCGGTTGACGCTGGCCGCGCTGGCCGACACGGTGCGGACCACGACCCGGCTGACGTCGATGATCTTCATCATCCTTGTGGGCGCTTCCGCCTTCGGACTGGTCTTCCGGGGGCTGGCGGGGGACGACCTGATCCGCGAGTTTCTGGAGATGGAGCTGTTCGCCGGACATGGCGCCCTGATGGTGGTGATGACGGTGCTGTTCGTCCTCGGGTTCTTTCTCGACTTCATCGAGATCACCTTCATCGTGGTCCCGATCATGGCGCCGATCCTGATTGATGCGGGCTACGATCCGGTCTGGCTCGGGATCATGATCGCCATGAACCTGCAGACCTCGTTTCTGACCCCTCCGTTCGGCTTCTCCCTCTTCTATCTGAAGGGGGTGGCGCCCCCGTCGATCACCACCGGCCACCTCTACCGGGGGATCGTCCCGTTCGTCGTCATCCAGCTTCTGGCCCTCGGGTTGCTGATCCTCTGGCCCGAGCTTGCCCTCTGGCTGCCGAACATGGCCAAGGAATCGATGCTCGGCCAGTAGCGGGCGAAGAAACGCCCCCCGGTTTCCCGAGGGGCGTTGGGCGAAAGTATTGCTACTGGATGGGGCGTCCGCTGTCGTGGCAGGCGGTGGCGTTGCATCCGGCCACGGTCGGCTGGATGACCATCGGGACGGTGGTCTGGGCCCGGTACCCGCCACCGGGATTTCCCCCCTCCTTCGTCCGGAGACAGAAGTTCCCCTGGCTGTTCACCGGCAACGCCCAGACGGTTCCGGTGGCGTTTTCCCTGATGTAGACGGTCGTCCCCACCGGCGCCGATCCGGCGTAGCTCATGGTCTTCATGGAGGCGTGACACCCCGACTTCGTGCAGTCGACGCCGCTATAGCCCGCATGCCCCCCCTCGGTGTCGCACCGGTTGGTGACGGCGCCGGAGGTGTCGAACATCCCGCCGGGGGTATCGGTCGGCGTGACGGTGGGCGTGGGGGTCGGGGTCGGATCGGTTGAATTACTGCTGGACGTGCCGCAGGCGGCGACGCCGAACGCGATCAGGGCGGCGACGGCCATGCTGACGAAATGCCCTTTCCTCTTCATCCCGACACTCCTTCTGTCCCTGCGATAAACGATGACTGCGCCCGTTCAGACGAGACCTTTGGCGTGGGTGTACGCCGACTCCCCGACCGCCGTCCAGGGGGCGATCTTCTTCATGAACCCCCGATAGGCGTCCCGCACTTCGGCGAAGGCCTTGTTCTTCGCCCCCAGCCCGTCCAGCGTCTGGTCGGTGAGCCGGGCCAACGCCTTCAGCGTGGCGTCGTCGTGGCGGATCACCTGCACGGCGTACTTTCCGGTCAACTCCTTCAGGGCGTCGCCGTTTTTCGCCTCGAACTCCGACAGGCACAAGACGTTGGCCTCCGCCGCTGCGGTGGCGACGATGGCCTGCAAATCCTTCGGCAACGACTCCCACGCCTTCCGGTTAATGGTCAGCTCGATGACGCCGCTCGGCTCCCGCCAGCCGGGGTAATAGTAATACTTGGCCGCCCGGTGGAAGCCCAGCTTCATGTCGTGGTAGGGGCCGACCCAGTCGACCGCGTCGATGGTCCCCCGCTCCAGCGCGGTGTACAGCTCGGAGCCGGGGAGAAGGACCACGTTGACCCCGGCGGCGGCCATCACCTGCGCCCCCAGCCCCGGAACCCGCATCTTGATCCCCTTGAGGCTGGCCAGTCCGGAGAGCTTTTTCTTGAACCACCCCTCCATCTGGCAGCCGGAGTTGCCGATGGCGAAGGGGACCAGGTTGTGGGGGGCGTAGACTTTCCGCCACAGGTCGAGCCCGCCGCCGTGGGTCAGCCAGGCGTTGGTCTGCTGGGTGTTCATGCCGAAGGGGCAGGAGGTGAAGAACTGGGCCTCCGGAACTTTTCCGGCCCAGTAGTAGCTGGCCGCATGCCCCATCTCGACCATGCCGCCGGAGACGGCGTCGAAGACCCCCAACGGCGGGACCAGCTCCCCCCCGGCGAAGACCTTGATGGAAAGGCGCCCGTCGGACATCTGGCGGACCAGCTCGGCGAACCGTTCGGCGCCGGTCTGGAACACCGGGAACTGGGGCGCCCAGGTGGTGACCATCTTCCACGCCAGCCGGGGGGCGGCGTGGACGGCCGGGGCGCCCAGAAGGGCGCCGGTGGCTGCGGCGGCGCCGCTTCGGCCAAGGAATTGTCGTCGGTTCATGACGTGGTTTCCGGGACAGACGGGACGCCCCCTCCCGAACCGAAAGGGGGCCGGGTCAGTCGCTCTTCTCGGTGGAGCGGTTGAGGTCGATCATTTCGCTCCCCGGTACGTACTGGGTGGAGACGAGCTTGGTCAGGTTCCCCATCCGGATGACGATGTCCTTCACCCGCATGGAAAGCGCCAGCGCGTCCCGCACGGCGGAGGAGCGTTCCCCGTCGTCCATGTCGGACCAGTCGGTGAGCAGCTCCAAGTTGCCGATGATGCCGGTGAGGGGGTTGTTGATCTCGTGCTGGAGGGTGACGGCCATCTTGAGAACCGCCTCCAGCTCCTTTTTCTTCGAGACCTCCCCTTCGAGGGTCTTGATCCGCAGATGCGCCTGCACCCGGGCCAGCAGCTCTTCGGGGTTGAACGGCTTGGTGATGTAGTCGTTGGCGCCGATCTCGATTCCCTTCAACTTGTCGGCGATCTCCGACTTGGCGGTGATCATGATGACGGGGATGAGGCGGGTCTTCTCGTCCCCCTTGATCCGGCGGCAGACCTCGAAGCCGTCCATGCCGGGCATCATGATGTCGAGCAGGATCAGATCGGGGGGGGAGGCGGCGACCTTGGCCAGCGCCTGCAGACCGTCGGAGGCGATGTCGGTGACGTAGTCCCGGTTCTTGGAGAGGGCCATCTGCACGAGCAGGGCGATGTTCGGATCGTCGTCGACGATAAGAATCTTCTGCTGCTGGGACGGGACGGTGTCGGTCTGGCTCACGTCTGAAGGTCCGGTTATTTGCCCCCCATAGTATCACAAGCCCCACGGGGTCCGGCGGGGTCGCCGAAGGACTGCGAACAAGGGGGGCGAAATCACGAAAGGGGCGCCGCGGCAGCTTCCCGACGGGGAGGAACGAGCGCTGGGTCCGGGAGGGGGGCGTTTGACGCCCCGTGCGGCAGGGGTCAGTCGCTCTCGATGGTGCAGGTCAGCGGAAACCCGTGGGCCCGGGCCGAGGTGTGGACCATTTCAACCTTGAATTCGGCCCGCTCCAGCGGCATCAGGCCGACCTTTTCCAGCCCGGTGGTGTGGATCGCGTACATCACCTCCACCGCCCGGTCGGCGTCGTAGCCGAAGAGGCGGATAAGCATCTCCACCACGAAATCCATGGTCGTGACCGGGTCGTTGTGCATCACCACCCAGTAGAGCGGGGCCAGTTGGGCGCGGGAGGCCGAGTCGCGCTCGGGGCGATTGAGGACGGGAGGTTCCACAAGAGTCGGCATTGAAATTCGGTTCCGCTGTTCGGTGAATAGGACGATGACCACGAAAGCGTAATATTGTACGCGCAATCGTCCCCGGCGCAACTCTTTTTTGCGCCCCCCGTGCGAGGGGGTATAATTCCCCCATGGACGACAAACTCTCGAAGGTCAACCTGCTGGGGCAGTTCCTGGCCGCCTCCCGCTCCGAAGAGGAGGCGTTGGAGATGGCCATGGTCATCTCCCGCGATGTGCTCGGCTACGACCACGCCATCCTGCGCCTCCTGACCGGCGACCGGCTCCTCTCCCGCAAGTGGATCGGTTTCCCGCGCGAGGCGGCCGAGCTGGTCATCCGGGTGGGAGAGGGAATCAGCGGCGAGGCGGCCCGCACCGGCCAGACCATTCTGGTGGAGGACACCACCCACGACCCCCGCTTCCTGACCGGCGTGGAGAACTGCCGCTCGGAGCTGTGCGTCCCCCTGCGGTACAACGACCGGGTCGTCGGCGTCATCAACGTCGAGTCGGACCTGCCGGCCTACTTCACCCAGCTCGACGTCACCCTGCTGGAGACGCTGGCCGCCCAGATCGCCACCGCCATGGAGACCCAGCGGCTGCGAGAGGCGCTGGGGCGGGCGGAGAAGCTGATGGTCGTCGGGAACATGGCGTCGTCGATCCTCCACGACATCAGGAACGACATCCACCGGCTCAACATCGCCGCCGACCTGCTGGAGCGGGGGGGGGACGACCGGGAGCGGACCATCCGGGTGGCCGCCATGGTCCGCCGGTCGGGGGAGAACATTTACAGCCTCATCGAGGACATCTTCGAGTTCGTCAAGACCGGGACCACCACCCTCTCCCGGTCAACGACTCCGCTGGGGGGGCTGCTGCTGCCGGTGGCCGAGTTCGCCCGCAGCCTGGCGCCCGAGACGGTGGAGGTGACCGCCGCCGGGCCGATGGAGGCCGAGATCAACGTCGACGCCCGCCGGTTCGGCCGGGCGCTGGTCAACCTGGCCCGCAACGCGGTGGAGGCGATGCCCGACGGCGGAAAACTCGCTCTCACCGCCTTCGAGCGGGAGGGAAAGCTGCTGGTGACCGTCGCCGACACCGGCGTCGGCATCGACGCCGACAAGCTGGAGAAGATCTGGGAGCCCCTCTACACCTACGGCAAGGCCCACGGCACCGGACTGGGTATGGCCATCGTCAAGAAGATCGTCACCGACCACGGCTGCGCCATCGACGTCGCGTCGGTTCCCGGCCAGGGGACCACCTTCACCCTCGACCTGTCCCCTTTACAGGTGATCCCTTCCTCACCCGTCGTTAAATAGCCGCCGTCTTCGCCCGCCCTGGGGCAAAAGAAGCGCATCGACGCATCGATGATCCTGTCATTTATGTTGATTGAGGAAGTAGCGGACCAGTCCTTCCGCCTCGTCGTGTGGCAAAAGGAAGGCGTCATGCCCTTCGGAGCTCGCCATGGCGCCTGGAACGACTTCGACGCCTGCCTGTCGCAACGCATTTTCGATTCTGTCGCTTTCGGAAGGGGGATAGGCCCAATCGGAGTCGTATGAGATCAGGCATACGCGCGGTTTGTTCACCCGGAAGCATTCCTCGTATACGGCGGCCAAGTCGCCGCCATGGCTTTCGGCCTGGTCGAAATAATCACAGGCGCGGGTCAGGTAGAGATAGCTGTTGGCGTCGAAGCGCTCGGTAAAAGCGGCCCCCTGATGACGCAGGTAGCTTTCGGCCTGGAAATCGGAATCGAGCGAATAGGTTTTGAAGTTGCGCCCCTGGTAGCGACGCCCGAATTTCTCCTCCAGCTTCGCCTCGGAAAGATAGGTGATGTGGGCGATCATCCGGGCGACGGCAAGCCCCTTTTCCGGGCCGATGTCGGCGTCGTAGTAATCCCCTTTGGCCCAATGGGGATCGTTCATGATGGCCTGTCGTCCCGCCTCGTGGAACGCGATACCCTGGGCGCCCTGCCGGGAGGCGGTGGCCAGCAGGACCGCCCGGTCGAGGAGACCCGGATAAAGGCGGAGCCACTCGAGCGCCTGCATCCCCCCCATCGACCCGCCGACGACCGCGTGTAGCCGGGGGACCCCAAGATGATCGATGAGCGCTTTTTGCGCCCGAACCATGTCCGTTATGGACACCATAGGGAAGGAGGCGCCCCACCGCGCGCTCGTTTCCTGGTTGATCGCGCCGGGTCCGGCGCTTCCCATGCATCCCCCGAGAACGTTGGAGCAGATGACGTAGTACGCGTCGGTGTCGACGGGGCGCCCCGGCCCCACCATCGTCGGCCACCAGGGGGCACGGCCCGTGACCGGATTGGGGCGAGCGACGAACTGGTCCCCGGTAAGGGCGTGGCAGACGAGGATGGCGTTGGACCGCTCGGCGTTAAGCGTCCCATACGTTTCATAGGCGATCTGGTAATTGCGCAGACCGAAGCCGCACGACAAGTTCAGCGGAACGCCGCCTCCGAGGAAATCGCTCAACGTGAGATCGGCGATGGCCTCAGTGTCCCTTCTTCCGGCTTCGGCTGTGGGGATCGTGTACTTGCGACGCATGAGGCTACTTGCCGCTTTCCCACGGTTTGTCGGCGACACGATCCGCGTAGAGTTCGCGCGTGTAATTCACAAGGCTCCATTGTGTGACACGCACTTCCCGAAAACTCTTTTCTATGATGATTTCCCGGGCGCTCCCTCCGTCGGGCTCGACAAGAGTTCCTTCGTTGTTGGCGATGGAAACCCATACCGCGTGGCCGACGGCCTTGCTCCAGAAGTGGGTGTAGGCGCATTTGTCTGCCATTGACATTGAAAAGAAAGGCGCCCCGTCCGATCTACGCAGGAGGGGAAGATGCGGGTTGAGCGTTTGAAAAAGCACATTGCTCAAGATCTTGTGCTGACAATCGAGGCATCGCCGAAGCTCGTCTTCCCACACGGGGATCATTTCGGGGGCGGCCAGGTAATTCGTCAGTGCGGGATAGTCGCCGAACAGGGTTGGGTTCGCCCCCCCGATGGCGTCAAGCAGTCTGTTCAGTATCTCTTCGTTGGTCGGCATCGTGCTTTTTTCGTATAAGCGGATGACGCCCAAGTCATAGGATTTGACGGCGTCGCTGACGAAGGGGGTGCCTGAAAGAACGACGGCGGCCGTCCCCTCAGCGCAGCGTCTTATATACGCCAGAACGTCGTGCCCCCCCTTGTGGGTGATGTCGTCCCGAAGCTGAAGATCGACAACGGCGGCCTTGTAATGGCGCTCCCGAAGCAGGGTAATGGCCGAGGCGGCCGTTTCCGCAATATCGACGTCGAAACCTTTGCGCTTGGCGTCGATCTCCATGGCCCGGGAGATGCTGGGATTATCCTCTACGACAATCAGGCGCGGCTTATTGGACATTGCTCAACTCCATAGTTTTCGGCTTTTCGACGTTGAGTCTTTCTTTCATGGCAAGGTGAATCTCCTCCAGCCACTCGGGAAATTTCATGCATACGGTCAATCCTCCGTCACGGTTGTTTTCGCAGGTGAGATCCCCTCCGATGATCTTCATGTACTCGCGTGCGGCAAGCATCCCAAAACCGGTTCCCTCCCCCGGTGGCTTTGTCGAATACCTCTCATTTCCGGCTCGCTTGATCGCCGACTCTTCCATGCCCCCGCCGTTGTCGGCGATGCGGACATGAATGGAGTTGATTGAACGCCCCCGCTCGGCGCGTTTGTCGACGCTCTCCTGACGTTGACAGGTTATCGAGATGCGTCCGGAGGAGACACCCCCCTCTTGTATACGCTTGCGAATGGCATAGATGGAGTTGTTGACGATGTTATAGAGATGCTCTTTCATGAGGGGCGAGCCGAAGATATACATCGGTTCAGTCGCCCTGGTTAGGGCGATATCGATTTCACCTTCAATTCGGTCCCTCGCCAGGTCGAACATTGCGATCGCCCCTTCGATCTGGGGAATCAACTCCAGCCGCTCGTAGTTGATGGCGTCCCCCATGTCATTCATGAACGTGTCGGAGAGATTTTTGATATGTGCGAGCTCCCTGGAGAGCACCTGAACGGCCTCCTCCACGATCGCGGGGTCGCTTGCCTGTTCGCGATCGAGTATGTGTAGCCAATCGGATACTGCCTTCAGGGGCTGTGACATTTTGTGCCGGAAGAGGCCGCCGACCCGCTGCTGGACCCGCCGAAGACCGTAGCGCATGGCGTGCGCGTGGAGGATATGTTCGTCCTCTTTCACAAGCAGGGCCTTGATATAGGGGGCTATTTTGACGGCGGCCATGCGGACGATTTCGATGTGATAGGGGCTGAACGCGTCGGGGCGGTCATGCTCGAGGTTGATCAGTCCGATCATCGCCCCCGCATCGTCGATGATGGGGACGACCAGTTCGCTTTGGGGTATCGCGTTCATGTTATAGGCCGCGTACCGGGTCTGGTTGTCGCCCTGAGACGGATTGTACTGACCGTATGGCAGATCGGGCGCCGCCTGTCTATTGTCGAGGAAGAGTCCACAGATTGTTTTGTTTCTTAGCAGCATCCGCCCTTCGAAATCGGGAGCGCCGCTGGTCAGGCGGCTGGCCCGCAGGAAAAGGAACGTCTGGTCGGAGGGGCGTAGCGTCAGCACCTGAACCAGGGGGAGAGGGGCGAGACGAAACGGCCCCCAATTCGGGAGCAGGGCGCCGACGACAGAGACGATATCCGACCAACAACCTTCTGAATCGATGTCATGCCCGAAAAAAGCGGCCGCCATCCTCTGGAACTGGACGTTGTACGAATTTCTTAAGTGCGCCTCAAGGAAGAGGGCGCATTGGCGGCTTACCGATTGCAGGAATTCGGGAATGTCGTTGTAGGTGAAGCTGGAGGGAACATCCGTGTGCAGCGTCTCTTCAAGGACCAGCGCGAGAGGAGGGGCCCCTGCAACCTGGATGTGGACGCCAGCCCTTGCCACCTCCTCGGCGGCGTCGTCGGCGATGACCGTCTTGTCAGCAGGGGACGCGCAGACGTTGGCGATGAACTGTTTTGCCGAGGACGACAGGCTTTCCCCGCTTCCCGACGTGTCATCGGTGATGGCAAAGGCTTCTTCGGAAAAAACGGTGTAGAGCCTGACACGGTTTCCTGGCGCAATGCCCTCGAGCTTCAGAGACAACTGGTCGAGGAAAGGAACGAAGCCGCGCGCATCGGGAAGATTGCCGCTTTTCTCATCACCCCGGTTGATGTCGGCCATGGCCTTATCGATCCATGCGAGCAGTTCAAAACGCTTTTCGATAACACTCATTTGCGAGGAGATGAAGCGCATCATCTGTGCGCCGATTCTCATAGGAGCCTCCATGTTTCGAGAAACGTGTGCGCCCTGAAGTAACTGCACAGGCCGGAATGAAAATATAATACCCGAGACAATCTGATTAACAAGTACAATTTATTTTATGATGCTTGAATGCACGATATAGATTGCCCGAGGTATGCCAACTGCGTCTTCAGGCCGGTGTCGGGCGCCTCTTTGGCCCCCGGTGTCGGGCCGGTCCACGCTCGGGAGCATCGGGGAGAGCTTGGCGTCGCCACGGTTACGCGGCGTGGGGGTCGCTTGAGCATGGGGCGGGCGTCCCTCCCTCTCCTCGGGCTGGGCGGCGGGCAGCATTGCAGAGTGGCGGCGACGGACCGGTTGGCCCTCGCCCCGCCGTCAGCGGCCGGTCAGAGGGTGGCCACCCCCTGATAGTGGGTCGCAAAGATCGACGGCGCCCCCTGCAGCGGGAAGACCGACAGGGGGCCGAGGTCGAATCCGGCTCCCGTCAGCAGCGCCGGAATATCCCGGTCCAAACGGCAGCCGTCGGCCACGATCCGGTTGAACGGCGTCAGGCGCCGTTGCCACCGGGCGACCCGCACGTCGGCGGAGCGGCCATGCTCCAGGAAAAGGAACCGCCCCGCCGGTTTCAACACCCGCCGCACCTGGGCAAGCGCCCCTTCGATGTCGTCGACGCTGCATAGCGTCCAGGAGCTGACCACCGTGTCGAAGCTCCCGTCGGGGAAGGGGAGATGGGCGCCGTCGAGAATACGGTAGGCGACGTCGAGCCCCGCCTCCTTCGCCCGCCGCCGGGCCTTTTCCCGCATCCCCTCGTTATGGTCGATGGCGGTGAGTCGGCGCACCGCCCCGGGATAGTGGGGAAAATTGAGCCCCGGCCCGGCGCCCAGCTCCAGCGTGTCGCCGGTGACCCCGGCCAGAAGCCCCGCCCGGTGGACGGAGAAGAGGGGACGGTCCATGAAAAGTTCGAGCAGCCGGGGGAAGAGGTGGCGCGAATAGAAGCCCTTCATGCTTCGCCTCCACGCGCCGCAGACCGACGGATTCACCGGTCAGGACCGCACGCCGCTTACAGCGTCCGCAGGTAGGCGACGATGGCGCCCAATTGTTTCGGGTCGCAGGCGCCGGTGGGGGGGCAGTTGTGCGCCGCCCGCTCCATCAGCGCGGTCTGGTCGTATTTCTTCCCGATACCGGTGAAAGAGGGGCCCATCCCTCCTTCGGCGCCGGTGGGACCGTGACACCGGTGGCAGCCGAACTTCTGGCTGGCGTAGAGCCTTTTACCCTCGACGGCTATTGACGTATCAGGATCGGCAGGGGCGGCAAGCGCCGGCGGAGCGGTCGCCAGCAGCAGGGCGATGGCGACGAGCGTCTTTTTCATCGGTTCTCCCGGACAAGCGTTTCAATGAGCGTCACCAACGTCTCCTCCCCCTTCTCGTGGGGGACCTGACAGGTGCCGACCCGTTCATGCCCCCCGCCGCCGTGGAGGAGCATCAGCTTTCCGATGTCGCTTTTGCAACTCCGGTTCAGGATCGAGTGCCCCACGGCGAAGACGGTGTTCTGCCGCCCCTTGCCGTCGACCACCCATACGGAGACGTTCTGGCGGGGGTAGAGGGCGTAGATGACGAACCGGTTGCCGGTGAAGATCTCGTCCACCCCCCGCAGGTCGGTGACGATGACGTTCTCCGACGTCCGGGTGTGGGCGGCGATCATCTCCTGAAACCGCTCCTCCTGTTCAAAGTAGCGCTCCACCCGCTGGCGGACGTCGGGCAGTTCCAGAATGGCTTCGATGGTCATGGTCCGGCAACATTCGATGAGGCGCGCCATCAGCTCGTAGTTGCTGATGGTGTAGTCGTGGTAGCGGCCCAGACCGGTCCGGGGGTCCATGATGAAGGAGAGGAGCGCCCAGCCGACGGGGTGGAGCACTTCGTCGGGAGTGAAGGCGCCGGCGTCGGCCTTGTCGACCCCTTCCATGAGCGGCAGCAACCGCTCGTCGAAGGTGGCCAGCCCGCCGTAGTAGTTCCAGATGACCCGGGCCGCCGAGGGGCAGGCGTGGGAGGCGCCGGTGTAGCGCCCTTCGAGGTCGAGCCGCTCGTGCTCGCTGGCGTGGTGGTCGAACCAGAGACCGCACCCTTCGGCGAAGGGGACGTTGGCCAGCACGTCGTCGGGGCCGACGATGATCTTGCCGTCCTGCACGTCCTTGGGATGGACGAAGTGGTAGTCGGTGACCACCCCCGCCTCCACCAACAGCACGGCGCAGGCGAGACCGTCGAAGTCGGAGCGGGTGACCAGTCGCATGGGGGAGTCTCCTTAACCGTACTCTAACATACGGTTCGCCGACGGCTCAACGGGCCTCGTCGATCCCCCGGTTGGCCAGTTCGTCGGCCCGTTCGTTGTCGCGGTTCCCCGCGTGCCCCTTCACCCATACCCAGCGGACCGTGTGACGGGCGGCGGCCGCCTCCAGCGCCTGCCACAGCGGCTTGTTCTTCACTGGCTGTTTGGTGGAGGTCATCCATCCGTTGCGCTTCCACCCCTTGATCCACTCGGTCATCCCCTTGACCACATAGGAAGAGTCGGTGTGCAGCGCCACCCGGCTCGGCAGCTTGAGGGCGTTCAACCCCTCGATGGCGCCGGTCAGCTCCATCTCGTTGTTGGTGGTGTGGGGTTTGTATCCGTACAGCTCCTTGATCTTCTCCCCCGACCGGAGGAGCGCCCCCCAGCCGCCCGGCCCGGGGTTTCCCCGGCAGGCGCCGTCGCAGTGGATTTCGACAGCGGGACGGGACTCGGTCATCGGCGGATTCTCCAATAAAAGGGCCGTCCGGGAGCCCCGGACGGCCACGAACGGGCGATGCGTCGACGGACCCTGAAAGCGTTATCGAGCGCCCCCGGTAGTTGTTTTGGTTTCCGTTCCGGGGGCATTCCGCAGGCGCCGCCAGGAGTGGACAGGCGAGAAAGCGGAGCGTACACGCCAGTACGTGAGCATTTCGAGCCTGTTCACGACACAGCGGCGGCCACGCAGATAGCTTTCAGGCGTCCCCCCTGTCGAAGCGGAGCCGACAACGGCGGCGGCTCTCGCCCGACGGGGGACGGGCCGTTAAAAATCCATGTCGAACTGGACCGTGAAGGTGTTCTTCCCCCCCACCTTCTCGTCGTTGTAGAGGTCGTAGCCGACCAACGCCCCGATGTTCGGCGAGAAGCGCCAGGCTACACCGAAAGAGAGCGCTCCGTAGGCGTTCTTCCCCCCCATGTAGTCGACCGCCGCCCAGAGCCGGTCGTCCACCTCCGCCAGCGTCCGGTCCCAGGAGAGGAGGACGCCGCTGTTGTCCGCCTTGCCGTCGGCGTCCTTGAGCAACTCGTCGTTGCCGGTGTAGTAGCCGATGGAGGCCCGCCCCACCACCGGCAGGGTCTTGGCGATAAGGCCGTAGAGGATGTTGAAGTTGGTCTTCTCGTTCTCCGTTCCCCAGTCGTAGCCGCCGAAGGCCACCGCCGGGAAGTAGCGCATCAGCGACTCTTCCTTCACCTGGATCTTCGCGTTCAGGGAGAGGGGGAAGTCCGAATGCTCCCGCACGTCGATTCCCGCCTCGAAGCCGACCTGCGGCGTGTCGGCGACCCCGGCGGTGACGCCATAGACCGTGGGGGACGACCAGCCGCCGTCCTCGGTTTTCTTCATGAGGGTGGTGTAGTTGTCGACGCCGAGGTGAACCGTCCCCGCCGGCTGGGTGTCGGTGGAGGGGATCCAAATCTGGGTCGACGGAGTGGCCGAGGCGGCGCCTGCGGCGGCGACCGTGGCCAG
>JADGCD010000188.1 GCA_015229165.1 Nitrospinota bacterium
GACGGGGGGGGATGGTCGGAGCGGTTCGATCCGGGCCGGGGCATCCTTGCGCCGCTGGTCCTTTCCACCGGGCGGACGGCGCTGTCGCTGGTGGCCGCCACCCACGGCGACATCGACCACGCCGGGGGGCTTGCGGGGCTGGCGACGGCGCTCCCGGCCACCATCATGGCAGACAACGGCCTCCCCGACGACGGGCGGGCGTTGGCGTCCTTCCGGGCTATGGCCCGCCATCGGGGGGTCTACCGAACGCTGGCGGCGGGCGACCGGATCGCCTTCGACGGGGGCCTTGTCCTCGAAATTCTCTCCCCCCCCTCCCCCCTGCCGCCCGATTTCCCCCCTGACGACAACAACCGATCATTGGTATTCCGCCTCCGCTATGGCCAAACCACGGTCCTGATCGTCGGCGACCTGTCAAAAGAGGGGGAGCGATGGCTCTTGAAGAACGAGACCGATCTTGCCGCCGACGTCCTGTCGGTGGGTCATCACGGAAGCGCCTCGTCGTCAACGGCGCCGTTCCTCGACGCGGTGGGGGCCGACACGGCGGTCATCAACGTCGGCTATCGCAACCGCTACCGCTTCCCCGCCCGGTCGGTGACCGACCGGATCGCCAGGAGGGGGATGACCCTTTACCGGACCGATCAGGCGGGAGAGGTGATCATGGTCAGCGACGGCAAAACGATTCGCTGGACCACGTGGGCGGAAGAATAAGTATTTTAATTAATTTACACTTATTGATTTTCGTAATATAACTTACTATCATCTTAGTACACGCACACAACCTCTCCCTCATGGACACTATGCGCACGAAGCCAGCATCGGCGACAAAAGTCTCCACAAAAAGCTGGACGCCTGCTTTTCAGCAGCTACTTAACGCATTCCATGCGAACGAGGAGAAATTGCAACTGCTCAATGACGTCTCCCGCATTGATGACGCCCAGTTTGGAGATATTGAGCAATTCTTTTCGAACCTCCCTTTACAGAAGATCGCTTCGAACTTCGACCGCTCGGAAGGCGCCTACATATTTTTTGCGACCGACGACGCCTACCATGGCGTCTGCGAATACGCCGAAGCCTCCATCCCCCCCAACGGAAGCGGTCGAAAGATCATCCCCAAGGCGGCGGTTCCCGAAATGGATTCGGGCCACCCGATCATTCTCAACACCAAGGATCAGCCGCACGACGACCCGTGGGCCGTTCTCTTCCCCGATTCAATTCTCCTGATAGAGCCACTGCTCCTGCACGGCGAACCCCACGGTATGCTCATTGTCCAGGACTACAAGCACGCGAGCGTATCGAGCGCCCTTACCCCGCTCGTCAACGACGACCACCAACTGTTCATTGAAAAATTGGGAAGCCAGATTTCTGTTTCCCTCGGCAAGGCGATGGATCGTCTTTACGCGAAGGCCCTCCTCGATATCCACAGGGCTTTCCACGAGTTGAACATGCATCCGATCAATTGCTTCCGACACCTGGCCCAAAATATTCACCGGCTCTTGCCGATCTTTTCGCCTCTCGATTTCGAGCCGCCGGTCGCGGCTCAAATTCTTATCGACACGATCAGAATTGGCGCGAAGGAAAAACCCGCGCTGCAAATCGTCGGAACGACAGGAGCCGAGGCGCAAAACACCCTCATCGATATGGACGACTCGGTCTCCGGAATCCTTTTCTCCCATCCCGGCAAAGACTTTCTCCTTTGCAATCCGCAAGTTGAATATCCGGAACTGTACAAGTCGTATCTGTTACAGCAAGAAGTCCATTCGGAGCTGATCGCCCCGATCCGTCACAAGGGAACGCTCTTTGGCGTCATTAACCTCGAACATCCGGCTGAAAGCGCCTTCCAGTCGTTGCATATCAAATATCTTCTGAAGGCCGCCCTCGACCTGGCGCCAGTCCTTTACAGCCTTCGCGAATCGATGGAGGAGATCTCGACGCTGCAGTACGCCGTCTTGCGGACGCTCGACAAGACAATGGGTCAGTACGCCCACCAGTTCAATCACCGGCTCAAGGCGCCGCAAACCGCCTTGAGAATCGATCTCGATCAGCTGAAACGATTGATCGAGGCCAAACGGTTCGATGAAATTGGGGGTGAGATCGACCGGGCGCGGAGCAGTCTCAAGACGATGGCAGATTACCGAGACAGTTTCCTCGCCAACATCACCGGCTTCGCCGAAACCAAAATCATATCGCTTGCGAGCCTCATCGCCGAGACGACAGGCATGTTTGACCTGAAAGAGCTCGAAGCCCGCAGGATCCTGTTCGTTCAACGCATTGAGAAGGATTTCCAGACCCTCTCGACGATGTTTCTCAGGGAGACGCTGTACAACCTCCTTAACAACGCGATTTACTGGACCCAAAAGCGTGTCATCGTCAACTCTGAACACCAGGGGCGAATCGTCGTCTCCCTGCGCGAAGCCCCCAATCCGGAAGCGGGCAAGGAGATCGAACTGAACCGCTTCTGCTTTCTCTCTGTCGAAGACAACGGCACGGGGGTCACGGAGGATGAAAAGGAAAAGGTTTTCGACCGTGATTTCACCAAAAGCGAAAACGGAAGTGGTTTTGGCCTCTATTTGGCCAAGAGATACATCGACTCGATCGGCGGCGATATCACCGTCGACAGCGAACCGGGGAGCCACTTCAAAGTGACCATCATGCTCAGACAACACACCCTGTAACGGCAAGAACGGAGCGACGTCATGGTCGGGCAGAAGAGGATCCTTATCATCGAAGACACCATCGAGTTTTCGAATTCGCTCTCGTCGGCGCTCAGAACCGAAGGCTATGCGGTGGACACCGCGTCTGACCTGGACAAGGCGCGACGCGCACTCTTGGACAAAACCTACCATTTGGCCATCGTCGATCTCATGCTCGGCGGGCAGACGAACCAGGAAAACTATGACGGCATGGAAGCCCTCAAACTTCTGCAACGACTCGACGAAGGGACGAAAGCCATCGTCCTGTCGGCTCAGAAAGAAACCGACATCGCCGCCGAGACCCTGCAGAGCCTGGGGGCCTTTCGCTACCTGTCCAAGGACGCGGTTTTCACCCACGGTCTCAACCATTTGCTTAATCTTGTCGAAGTTGGGGTCGCGAATGCGACGTTGACCACCTACGGCGCAAAATCGTCCCCCCTGAACTTCCTCGCCCACACGCTCGACTCGTTCATCTGGGCCAACGATTGCATGCGCAGCCTTCAAGTGGCGGGGGGCTACAATACGTTATCGAAACTGGTGGAAAAACTGCTCAAGCCGTACCTCCCCCTTCTGCCCGAACGAGACGTCTCCTCCGCCCTCACCCTGGCCGCCGACGGCAGTCCACGCCTCTCCGGCGAACTCTGGAGCAAAGCGACCGGCCAGGCGATCCGTCTGAGCATCTATAATAGCAAAGCCATATCCGCCGAAACGGACGGGAGGGCCGCCGCGCTCGCTTCGGCGCACGCCGAAAACCTTGCGGGAGTCGTCTACGCCAGCGACAAATCGCGAGACCGCTTTGAAGAATCCATCCCATGAGGACATCATGAAACGAGCGCTCATCGTCGACGACACCGACGTTACCCGGATGGTCATTGCAAGACTGGCCAACGACACCTTCGCCGGTCGCTTCACCATTGATGAAGCTTCTAGTTTCCTCACGGCCGTGAAGCTGATCGAATCTGAAGCAAAATACGGACTGATCCTGCTTGACCTCGACTTGGGGGGAGGTCCAGATGACGGTATCCACCTCCTGGAGCACGTTAACAAGCACCAACCCGGCGCAAAGGTGATCGTTGTATCCGCTTCGGCGAAGCTTCCACGAGTGCAGAATCTTCGCAGACAATTTCCGAAAATAATTTACATCATGGACACCGACCACCTGCTCAACTCCCCCTATTTGCAGGAGACCATCCAGGGGCTCATTGATGACGAACGCAACCCGCCCCCCTTCG
>JADGCD010000189.1:0-1230 GCA_015229165.1 Nitrospinota bacterium
CGGCGTGTATGAGGCCATGTTGTCGCTGGAGGAGGCGGACCACACCGTGCAAGAATTCGCCGCCTCCTTCGCCGCCGGGGTCGGTCTTTACCGCTCCCGGCGCTTCAGAGAGGCCAATGAGACCTTTGTGCGCCTCATCGAGCGGTACCCCGACGATACCCCGACGCAACTTTATATCGGCCGCTGTCGGGAGTTGATCGCCCACCCCCCGCCGGACGGCTGGGATCCCGCCGTGGACCACGGCAAGTAGGGGGCGACCGGGGGAGATCGGTCGTAATGCCCCGCAAAAGACCCTTGCGACGGCGTAAAATCAGGATTATTCTGTCTCAAGCGTATGACGAATGCGCTCTCCCGTCAGTTCCTGGCCGCATAAAGAGACACCGTATGCCGTGGCGAAGCCTTGCGACATTTCTGCTCCTGCTGGGAGCCGTCGGTTCGTCGTTCTTTGCAACGCCGGTTCTCGCCGCCGAGCGGTTTACCATTCTCACCGAAGAGCTTCCCCCGTTCAGCTACACCGAACAGGGGAAGATCGCTGGGATGAACGTCGAAATCGTCCGGGCCGTGTTGAAGCGGCTTGACCATCCCGATACCATTGCGGTCAACATCTGGTCCCGCGCCTACAACCTGACCCTGAGCCACAAAGGGCACGGGCTCTTTTCCACCATCCGTACGCCGGAGCGGGAGAGCTTGTTCAAGTGGGTCGGGCCGCTGCAGGGCGACAAGACCGTCTTTTTCGCCCGCAAAGGAAGCGGCATTACCCTGCGCACGCTCGACGACGCGCGCCGCGTCAAGAGCATCGGGGTCTACAAGGACGACATGTCGGAGGAATTCCTCCTGCAAAACGGTTTCACCAACCTGGACAGCGTGCTGGACGACAGCATGAACGTCCGCAAATTGGCCAGCGGCCGGATCGACCTCTGGTGCACCGGGTTGGCCAGCGGGCTGATGATCGCCCGTCGGCTCGGGTTGTCCGACCGGATCGAAGAGGCGCTGGTTCTGGTCAACGATCCTTTTTATATCGCCTTCAACCGGCAGACCCCTGACGAAGAGGTGGCCCGCTGGCAAGCGGCGCTCGACGCGGTCAAGAAGAGCGGAGAGTTTGACGAGATCATGGCCAAGTATGGCTACCGGGAATAGCCGTTCCCTTTCGCCGCTCCTGCGAGGGATCGCCCGCGTTGCGGCGGCGCTTCTCCTTTCCACCGCCGTGGCCCGGGCCGACCCACTTGAACA
>JADGCD010000189.1:1240-3914 GCA_015229165.1 Nitrospinota bacterium
GCCGACACCCCCCTGCTGCTCCTGACCGAAGAGGCCCCCCCCTACAACATGATCCGGGAGGGGAAGCTGACCGGGATATCGGTCGATGTCGTGCGGGAGATCCTCCGGCGGGTGGGTGGCGACGAGCGGATCGAAATCCACACCTGGGCCATCTCCTACCGGAAGGCGAGCCAGGAAAAGGGGAGGGGGCTCTTTTCCACCACCCGCACCGCCGAGCGGGAGCCGCTCTTCAAATGGGTCGGCCCGCTGGTGGAGGACGACGTGGCGCTTTACGCACGCATCGGGGCGCGGTTTCCGCTGGCCACACTGGACGACGCACGGGCCGTCGGCGCCATCGGCGTCTACCGGGACGACGCCGGGGAGGCCTTCCTGAAAGGGAAAGGCTTCACCAACCTGGATGTCGTGGCCGAGAGCCGACAGAACGCCCGCAAACTGGCGGCGGGACGGATCGACCTCTGGATCGAGAACCGTCTGGTGGGCGACGCCATCGCCCGGGCCGAAGGGCTCGCCGGTCGGATCGAACCCCGCCTCGTCGTTGAACGTCAGCTACTCTATCTGGCCTTCAGCCGTGACGTTCCCGACGAAACGGTGGCCCGCTGGCAGGGGGCGCTGAACGCCATGAAGGCCGACGGCGCCTATGGCGCCATCCTTTCCCGCTACCTTCAGGGGGGGGCGAAACCGTGAACGGCTCCCTGAACCGTCGCATCCTGCTGGTGACGGCGGCGGTGGCTCTGGCCGTGTCGACCCTGTTCGGCGTTTGGTGGTATCTGTCGTTGCGCTCCAGCGAATACGCCCGGCTGGACGATGACATTGAAAACTACACCCGCAGCTTCCTGCTGGCGGTGCGTGACCCGCTGTTCAACTTCGACGACGCCTCCATCAGAAGCTATCTGGACAGCGGCCTGTCGGGAAACGCCTTCTTCGACGGGGCGCTCATCTATCAGGAGAGCGACAGGCGCCCCTATGTCGGACGTCTGAAGGGACCCGACGGAACGGTTGTCGATATCGCCGCAGTGCCCGCAGGCGACCACTACCGGATCGAGCGTCGCCCCGTTCTGAAGGAGGGGAGCCCCGTCGGACGGATCGAACTCTACTTCAGCGACCGGCGGGTGTGGGATACCCTTTCGGACGCCATCGGCTATCTGCTGGTGGTGGTGGTGGCGCTGGAATCGGCGCTGGTCCTCTCCCTCTACCTGCTCCTGACCCGGGTCATCACCCGCCCCATCCGCACCCTCACCGACGAGGTCGAACGGGCCGCCGACCGGATGGCCGCATCGCCCGGCGGGGGGGACGTGGCGACACCGCTGGAGGGGCTCGGAAAAAATCGCGCTGACGAGATCGGCTGTCTTCATGCCGCCATGGCCCGCCTCTTCGCCGAGCGGACCCGCGAGTTGGAGCAGGCCAACCGGCGCCTCAGCATGGTCAACGCCTCGTTGGAGACGGAGGTGGCCGAGCGGCTCCTCGCCCAGCGACAGGCGCAGAAGAGCCAGCAGCTCTATCAGGACCTGTTCGAGAACGCCAACGACGTCATCTACATCCACGACATGGGAGGGGTCTTCCAGTCGGTCAACGCCGCCCTCTGCCGACTGACGGCCTACACCCCCGAAGAACTGATCGGGGCCCCGATCTCCAAACTGCTGACCCCGGAGCAGCTTGCCCTCGCCCAGGAGAGCATGGCCACCAAACTTTCCGGCGACCGGGAGATGACCACCTACGAGCTGGAGGTGAACGACCGGTTCGGCGCCAAGATTCCGGTGGAGGTCAGCACCCGCCTCATCCGCATAGAGGGACGGCCCGTCGGCGTGCAGGGGATCGCCCGCGACCTTCGGGAGCGCAAGCGGGCCGAGGCGGCGTTGCGCGAGAGCGAGAAGAAACTGCGGTCGGTCATCAACACCACCGTGGAAGGGTTCGTCTACATGGACGGGGAAGGGCGCTTGGTGGAGGCGAACAACGCTCTGCTGGAGATGACCGGCTATACCCGCGAAGAGGTCCTCGGCTCGTCGTGGCTGGGCTTCTTCCCGCAGGAGAGCATCACCCAAATGGCCGCCATCGTCGCCGACCGGGCCAGCAGCGAGCACCGGACCTACGACACCATGCTCAAGGCCCGTGGAGGGGTCCTGATCCCGGTCATCATCCACGCCACTAGCGTCACCGACCCCGGCGGCGCCTTCACCGGGTCGTTCGCCTTCATCACCGACATCAGCCACCTCAAGAAAACGCAAGAAGAGCTGATCGTCGCCAAAGAGACCGCCGAGAGCGCCACCCTGCTCAAGAACAAGTTCATCGGGCTGGTTTCCCACGACCTGCGGGCGCCGCTGGCCGTCATCCGCCAGCTTATGGAATACGCCCTTGACGCCGACGAAAACCCCCGCCCCGGCGGCCTGACCACGAAGAACGTCATCACCCGCGCCGTGGACAGCGCCGACGGGCTTCTGCGGCTCATCGACCAGTTGCTCGATCTCTCCCGCCTCCAGACCGGCAACATCACCGTGACGAAGCGGTTCTTCTCCCCCCATGCCGTGGTGGAGGCGCAGTTGAACTACCTTAGCTACGGGGCCGAGAAAAAGAGGGTCTTCATCCGCAATGAAATTCCCCGCTCCGTCCGCCTCTACGCCGATGTCGATCTCTACAGCGAAGTGATCGGCAACCTGGTCACCAACGCCATCAAGTTCAC
>JADGCD010000190.1 GCA_015229165.1 Nitrospinota bacterium
ACAGCCAGCTGGATGGTTTGCGCAGTGTGCAGTTGACGGTGTTGGCGGACAGCCAGTTGGATGGTTTGCGCAGTCAACAATTGACATCGTTGGCCGACAGCCAGCTGGATGGCTTGCGCAGTGTGCAGCTGATGGTGTTGGCGGACAGCCAGTTGGATGGTCTGCGGAGTCAGCAGTTGACTCTGCTTGCCGATAGTCAGTTGGATGGCTTGCGCAGCCTGCAGCTGACGGTGTTGGCGGACAGCCAGTTGGATGGTTTACGGAGCCAGCAGTTGACGGCGTTGGCGGACAGCCAATTGGATGGTTTGCAACAAGCGCAGTTGACCGCGTTGGCCAATACCCAGTTGGATGGTTTGCATAGTCTGCAACTGACCGCTCTTGCCGACAGCCAGTTGAATGGTTTGCAACAGGGGCAGTTGAGCGCTCTTGCTGACAGTCAATTGGATGGACTCCGCTCATTGCAATTGGCAGGATTGGCTGACACCCAGTTGGATGGCTTGCGTAGCCTGCAACTGACCGCCCTTGCCGACAGCCAGTTTGATGGCCTGCAACTGTCCCAGTTGGCGGCATTCGCCAATACCCAGTTGGATGGCTTACGTAGTCTGCAACTGACCGTTCTTGCTGACAGTCAGTTAGATGGCTTGCAACAGGCTCAGTTAGCTGTGTTGGCCGATACCCAGTTGGATGGTTTGCGTAGTCTGCAATTGACAGCTCTTGCCGACAGCCAGTTGAATGGTTTGCAGCAAGCCCGGCTGAGTGCCCTTGCTGACAGTCAGTTGGATGGACTTCGTTCGATGCAGCTGGTTGCTTTGGCGGATAGCCAACTGAACGGGTTGCGTTCTCTACAGCTGACAGCTCTTGCCGATACGCAATTGGATGGCCTGTGTTCTCTGCAGCTGCAATCACTTGCTGATACGCAATGGGATGGTTTGCTGTCGTTACAGTTGAGTAATTTGGCAGATACGCAATGGGACGGTGTACTATCAAGTCAACTTGCTTTGCTGTCGGATACCCAACTGAACGGTTTACTGTCAACGGCGCTCTTCAGTCTGGCGGTTACTCAGTGGAATGGTTTGACAGCGACTCAACTGGCTTCTCTTGCCGATAGCCAGTGGGATGGTATGCGTTCAGTGCATTTGGCTGCACTGGCCGATACACAGCTGAACGCAATTACCTCCATTAATCTTTCCGTTTTGGCGACAACGCAGTGGGATGGGTTAACTTCCACCGGGTTATCAGGTTTGGCAGACAGCCAATTGGATGGATTGCTTTCCGATCAGTTGGCATCTTTGGTTGGTACACAACTGAATGGGTTGACAGCTGTCCAGTTGGTTGCTCTGTCTGATTCGCAATGGGATGGATTGCGTTCCGTTGCCCTGTTCAGTTTGGCCGACACCCAATTGGATTACCTGACTTCCACGAATTTATCTGCTTTGGCAAATAGCCAATGGGATGGTTTAAGTTCCTTGTCGCTTTTCGCTTTGGTGGATAGCCAACTGGATCATTTGACCTCGGTGCAATGGAGTTCCTTGGCTGATACCCAACTCGATGGGTTAAGGTCTCTTGCCTTGGTTGGTCTGGCAGATACGCAGTGGAATGGATTGACAGCTTTACAATTAGGATCGCTTGCCGACACGCAATGGGATGCAGTGCGTTCAATGCAATTGACAGCACTCGCCAATACCCAATGGAATGGCATCGTATCGAATGTGTTGGCCAGTCTGGCGGATACGCAATGGAATGGGTTGCTTTCCACCCAGTTGAATGAGTTGGCAGATACCCAGTGGAACGGTTTAGCGTCCACAATTTTGGCAACATTTGCTGACACGCAATGGAATGGTTTAACTTCGACACAGTTTTCTTCTTTAGCCAGTACACAGTTAGACAGTCTGACTTCATTGTGGCTGGCTGGTTTGTCGGACACCCAATGGAATGGTCTGATCTCTTCCAATTTACTCAGTTTAGCCGATACACAACTGAATAGTTTGGCCTCTCTCAGGTTATCTGCATTGGCCGATACGCAGTTGGATGGGCTTTCGTCCATTGGATTAAGTGGGTTGGCTGATAGCCAGTGGGATGGCATTCTTTCTGCCCAATTTTCATCGTTGGCGGACACCCAATTGGATGGTATCCGCTCTTCACAAATCACGCAGATGGCAGTTACCCAGTTGTATGGTTTAACAGCTATCCAGTTGGGATCATTGGCTGATTCACAGTTGGATGGTCTGACACTGTCGCAGGTATCTGCTTTGACGGCTGCTCAGTTGGATGGTCTGACAGCTGGGGGACTGGCCAATTTAGTGGCTGGTTTTTCATCCCTGCAATTGATGTCCATGGCAGGTACGCAGTTGGATGGTCTGACTTCCATCAACTTGGGATATTTGGCGGATACCCAGTTGGATGGATTGACTTCACAGCAATTGGCGACTTTGGTCGACACCCAATTGGATGGATTGACTTCTCTTCAGTTGGCATCTTTGGCCGATTCACAGTTGGATGGTTTGACATCAAATGCTTTGGCGAGTCTGGCAAGTACGCAGTGGGGTGCGTTGACTTCTGTAAGACTGTCCCAACTGGCATTGACCCAACTGGATGCGATGACTTCTTACCAGTTATCGTTATTGGTCGATACCCAACTGGATGGACTGGGCTCATTACAGCTGGCCTCTTTGGCGGATACCCAACTGGACGGGCTTTCTTCTATCCAGTGGATCTCTTTGGCAGATAGCCAATTTGATGGTTTGACTTCGACCGGTTTGGCATCGCTTGCCGATAGCCAGTTGGATGCTCTGGCCTCTTTCTCTTTGCTGAATTTGGCAGACACGCAATTGAATGGCTTAAGTGCCAGCCAATTGTTTGCCCTGGCAGATTCCCAGCTTAATGCTTTGTTGTCGTTACAGTTACGTGCTCTTGCCGACAGCCAGTTAAACGGTTTACGTTCCGGACAGTTGCTTGCTTTGGCGGACAGTCAACTGGATGGTTTGACCTCCACATTATTGGCTTCTCTTGCCGATAGCCAATTGGATAGTTTGCGTTCTTTACAGCTGATGGCGCTGGTTGATACCCAGTTGGATGGTTTGCAGTCATTACAGTTGATGGTGTTGGCAGACAGTCAACTGGATGCACTGCTTTCCTTACAGCTGACCGGACTTGCGAACACGCAGTTGGACGGCCAGCGCAGCGGGCAATTGACTGTTTTGGCTGACAGTCAATTGAATGGTCTTATGTCGTTACAATTCGCGGTTTTGGCGGACAGTCAGTTGGATGGGTTGCGCTCATTACAATTGACGGTGCTTGCGGACACGCAACTGAACGGTTGGCAAGCGTTACAGCTGACAGGTTTAGCGGATAGCCAACTGGATGGCTTGTACAGTCTGCAGTTGATGGCTTTAGCGGATAGCCAGCTGGATGGATTACGCAGTTTGCAATTGACGGTTCTGGCGGACAGCCAGTTGGATGGTTTGCGCAGTTTACAATTGGCTGGCTTGGCGGATAGTCAGTTGGATGGTTTGCGTAGTCTGCAGTTTACCGTGCTTGCCGACTCGCAGTTGGATGGATTACGCAATTTGCAGCTGGCAGCCTTGGCGGACAGCCAATTGAATGGTTTGTACAGTCTGCAGCTAACCCTCCTGGCCGACAGCCAGTTGGATGGTTTGCAACAGACGCAGTTGGCTGCTCTGGCGGACAGCCAGTTGGATGGTCTGCGCAGCCTGCAATTGACAGTGTTGGCGGACAGCCAGTTGGATGGCTTGCGCAGCCAGCAGCTGACGGCGTTGGCGGACAGCCAGTTGGATGGTCTGCGCAGCCAGCAGCTGACGGCGTTGGCGGACAGCCAGTTGGATGGTCTGCGCAGCCAGCAGTTGACGGCGTTGGCGGACAGCCAGTTGGATGGTCTGCGCAG
>JADGCD010000191.1 GCA_015229165.1 Nitrospinota bacterium
CAAAACCGGCGGGGTTTTCGTCAACCCGGCGCTGACCGAGCCGTTCGGCCTGACCCTCATCGAAGCGGCCGCCTGCGGGCTCCCGGTCATCGCTCCCGACGACGGCGGCCCCACCGACATCATCGACGCCTGCGGCAACGGATTGCTGATCAATCCCCTCGACACGGCGGGGATCGGCGCCGCCATCGAAAGCGCGCTGGGGGACCGGGAGCGGTGGCGGCGCTGGTCCCGGTCGGGGATCGCCGGGGCGCGCAAAAACTATGCGTGGGAGAGCCATGTGGACCGGTACGTGAAAACCCTGACCAAGGTGATCATCCGGCAGGCGCCCACGGTGAAA
The DNA here is from genome assembly GCA_015229165.1 of Nitrospinota bacterium. Lineage (GTDB taxonomy): Bacteria > Nitrospinota_A > UBA7883 > UBA7883 > JADGGD01 > JADGCD01. The sequence continues at coordinate 338 of JADGCD010000191.1, forward strand.
GCCTGGCCCCGGCGAAAGGAGCGGCTCATCGCACAGGACCGGATGATTGTCTGCGACATCGACAACACCCTCATCGGCGATCGGGAGGGGTTGGCCGAGCTTTTGAAACGGGTTCGCGCCCACAGCGGCCGGGTGATCTTCGGCGTCGCCACCGGCCGCAGCCTCGACCTGGCCCGGGAGGCGCTGGCGGCGTGGAAGGTTCCCGATCCCGACGTGATGATCGTCAACGTCGGCTCGGAAATCTATTATGGGCCGCACCGGCTTCACGACACCGGGTGGGAGCGGCACATCGGCTACCGCTGGAAGCCGGAGGTCGTCCACACGGTCATGGAGGGGATCCCCGGCGCGACCCTGCAAGGGCCCGAAGGGCAGGGGAGCCGGAAGATCAGCTACCTGCTCGACCCCGGCCGCCCGCCGAAGGTGCGGGAGATCACCCGAGCCCTGCGGCAGGCGGGGACGTCGGTGAACGTGATCTACTCCCACGGGGCGTTCCTCGACATCCTTCCCACCCGGGCGTCCAAAGGATCGGCGGTCCGCTATTTCGCCGACAAGTGGGGGATCGGATTTGACCGGATTCTGGTGGCGGGGGACTCGGGGAACGACGAAGAGATGCTGACCGGCCTGACGCTGGGGGTGGTGGTGGGAAACCACGCCCCCGAACTGAACAAACTCAAAGGGAGAGAACGGGTCTACTTCGCTGAAGGCGCCAACGCCTGGGGTGTGGTGGAGGGGCTCGATCACTTCCGTTTCTTCGAGTAGGAGCCCCCATGGACGAGATATTCGCCGCCGCCGCAGGACACGAAGAGACCTTCGCCCGCTTCATCGTCGGCCTGCCGCTGGGGGAGCGCCCCTTCTGGCTCCAATCGGATCTGGTGGAGGCCTACGCCCGGTTCGCCGGGGAGCGGGGACCGGTCGTGGCGGACGATCCCCTCGTTCCCTTTGTCCGGGGGTTGCAGGAGGGGGTGGCCTTCGGGGGAGCGATGCTCCTCTCGTTTCGCCCGCGCGTGGGGCGATGGCACTATCTGAGGGTCGATCTGGCCAGCCGGGAGATGGCCCCGGTCGACGTGGCCGCCTTTCTGGCCCACAAGGAACGGATGGTTGACGGTGTCGGCCCTTTCCCCCTTGAAATCGACCTCGGTCCCTTCAACCGGGGCTTTCCGATGCTCAGCGAGTCCCGCTCCATCGGTCGGGGGGTGGAGTTCCTGAACCGGAAGCTCAGCAGCGAGTTGTTTCACGAACTGGCGCAGGGGGGGGGGAGAACATCTTCCGTTTCCTGTCGCTCCACCAGTATCGGGGCGTGCCGCTGATGCTCAACCAGAAGGTCGGCTCGGTGGCGGCGTTGCGCAAGGCGCTGCGTCGGGCCGACGATCTTATGGAAGGGGCCGACCAGACAGCGACCTGGGAGAGCGTGGCCGACCGGATGCGCCCCCTCGGTTTCGAGCCGGGGTGGGGAAAGAACGTGGCCCGGATACGCCAGACCATGAGCCTTCTCTCCGACCTGCTGGAAGCCCCCGAACCGGCGGCGTTGGAGCGGTTTCTCGGGTTGATCCCGATGATCTTTTCCATCGCCGTCATCACCCCCCACGGCTTCTTCGGGCAGGAGAACGTCCTCGGCCGCCCCGACACCGGCGGGCAGGTGGTCTATATTCTCGATCAGGTGCGGGCCTTGGAGGCGCAGATGCGCAACCGGCTGGCCGAACAGGGGCTCGCCATCGAACCCTCCATCGTGGTGGTCACCCGGCTCATTCCCGAAGCCGAAGGGACCACCTGCGACCAACGCCTGGAGGCGGTCAAGGGCGCCCGTTCAACCACGATCCTGCGGGTTCCCTTCCGGACGGCGGCGGGGGAGGTGGTCCCCCACTGGATTTCACGGTTCGAGGTCTGGCCCTATCTGGAGCGGTTCGCCGACGACGTCCGCCGCGAGCTGACGGAGCTGCTCGACGGGCGCCCCGACCTGATCATCGGCAACTACTCCGACGGGTCGCTGGTGGCGTCGCTCCTGGCCCGGGAGATGAAGGTGACCCAGTGCAACATCGCCCATGCGCTGGAGAAGACCAAGTATCTCTACTCCGGCCTCTACTGGCGGGACAATGAGGAGCGGTACCACTTCTCCTGCCAGTTCACCGCCGACCTGATCGCCATGAACTACGCCGACTTCATCGTCACCTCCACCTATCAGGAGATCGCCGGGCGCGCCGATAGCGTGGGACAATACGAGAGCTACCAGTCTTTCACCATGCCGGGGCTCTACCGGGTGGTGAACGGGGTCGACGTCTTCGACCCGAAGTTCAATATCGTCTCTCCCGGCGCCGACCCGACGATCTACTTCTCCTTCCGGCAGAAGAAGCGGCGGCTGCGCCGGTTCCACCCGGAGATCGACGATCTTCTCTTCGGCCCCGCCGGTCGCCCCGACACGCGGGGGGGGCTGGCCGATCCGCACAAGCCCCCCCTCTTCACCATGGCCCGGTTCGACCGGATCAAAAACGTCACCGGTCTGGTCCGGTGGTACGCCGAAAGCCCCACGCTGCGGGAGCGATGTAATCTGGTGGTGGTCGGGGGAAAGACCGATCCGGCCCGCTCCGGCGACCAGGAGGAGGCCGAGCAGATCGGGCTCATGCATCGCCTCATGGACGAGTACGGGTTGGACGGCAGCGTCCGGTGGCTCGGCATGCACCTCGAAAAGCGCTTCGCCGGGGAGTTGTACCGCCGGATCGCCGACCGGCGGGGGGCTTTCGTCCAGCCCGCCCTTTTCGAAGCCTTCGGCCTGACGGTCATCGAAGCGATGGTGACCGGGCTCCCCACCTTCGCCACCTGCTACGGCGGCCCCCTGGAGATCATCGAAAACGGCGTCTCCGGCTACCACCTGAACCCCAACTTCGGCGACCAGGCCGCCGCGATGATCGCCTTCTTCTACGACCGGGTGGCGGCCGATCCTGCGCTTTGGGACCGGCTCTCCGCCGGGGGGGAGGCCCGGGTGGCGGCCCGCTACACGTGGGAGCGGTACGCCGAACGGCTCATGACACTGGCGCGGGTCTACGGTTTCTGGAAGTTCGTCACCAACCTTGAACGGGACGAAACCCGCCGCTATCTGGAGGCGCTGTTCACCCTCCAGTACCGTCCGTTGGCCGCCGCGATGGAGAAATAGTATTCAGTTGCCGACGCGGGAAAACGGCGTATATTGATTGTCAGGTCCGACGCCCCATCACGGCGGCGCCGAAGACCGCAGGGTATGGGCGCCACGCTTCGCTTCGGAACGGTCGGGCTGACGGTCCCCCTCCCCTTGTCCCCCTTGGCCCCCCGCTGACCATCCCATGGAACGGACTCTCGACTTCGACATCCTCGCCCAGCCGGACGACATCACCTGCGGGCCGACGTCGTTGCACGCCGTCTATCGCTACCACGGCCTTGCGGTTCCGCTGCGGGAGGTGATCGGCACCGTCAAACCGCTGGTGGAGGGGGGGACGCTGGCGGTGCAACTGGGGCTCGATGCGCTGCGCCGGGGTTTCTCCGCCACAATCTACACCTACGACCTGCAGGTCT
>JADGCD010000192.1 GCA_015229165.1 Nitrospinota bacterium
CGTCGCCGTCGCCGCCGCCCCGCGTCCAGGAAAAGCGCCGCCGAACCGGTGACTGCCGAGGAGGACGAGCCCGAGGATGAGGCCCCGGCCCCCAAAGCCCCCCCGGCCAAGGCGCCCCTCCGGGGACGCGCCGCCCCGCCGCGCCCCGCCCGCCCCGTGCGCCCCATCGCGCCGGTGGAGGATGACGACGAGGAGGAAGCCGACGAAAAACCGTCCCCCCGTCGCGGCGGTCGGGTTGAAAGCCGCCCGCAGGCCCCTGCCGCGCCTTCGAAAGGACGCGCCATGGGGGCCGACGCCCGCCAGGGGGATGAACGCCCTCGCCGGGGGAGCGAGCGCTCCGCCACCCGGGGGGTCCGGCAGACCGGCTCCCGCGAGCTGACCCCTTTCGTGGAAAAGGGATACGAACTGGTCCACCTCCCCGACGGGACGCTGGTCCGTAGCGAGATGGCCAAAAAGAACCGCCGGGGAGACGGCGGACGACGACGCCCCACCCACCCGGACGACGGTCCCGGTCCGGCGCTGTTCGGGTATGACGAGGTTCCCTACCAGCCGACGGAACCCAAAAGCTCCCCCCGCACGCCGTCGCGGGAGCGGCAGGTGGCGGTCGGCGCCCACGCGACCCGCTGCCGACGCTCGGTCAATTACCTGAAACGGCGACTGCCGCTCATCCCCCGGGTGGCGGTGATTCTCGGTTCGGGGCTCTCCTCGGTGGCCGACCTCTCCGGCTCCGACGACGTTATCGACTTCGCCGACATCCCCGACTTCCCCACCCCCACGGCGCCGGGACACGACGGGATCATCCGGGTCGGCGCGGTGGAGGGGACCCCCACCCTCTTCTGCGAAGGGCGGATCCACTACTACGAAAACGGCTCCATGGCCGACACGGTCTTCCCGGTGCAGACGCTGCTGGCGCTGGGGGTGGAGCATTTCATCCTGACCACCTCCGCCGGGGCGCTGAACCCCTCGTTCCGGACCGGCGACATCATGTTCATCAAGGACCAGATCAACCTGACCGGCGACAACCCCTTCTTCGCCGCCCAGGAGCCGGACGGCCCCTCCTTCGTCGACACCACCCGGATCTACGACAGCGGCATGATCGGCATGGGCGAGCGTCTCTGCCGCCGCGCCCGGGTCACGGGGCGCCAGGGGGTTCTGGCGGTCACCCGGGGACCGGTCTACGAAACCCCGGCGGAGCGGAAGATGCTGGCCGCCTTCGGCGCCGACGCCGTCTCCATGTCGGTGGCGGCCGAGGCGATGGTCTTGGCCCAGGCCCACGCCACGGTGGTGGGGCTTGCGGTGATCGTCAACGAAGCGGCCGCCGCCACCCGGCGCCCGGTCACCCACGACGAGGTGCTGGCCTCCGGGCAGAAGGGCGCCATGGGGCTCTCCCGGCTCATCACCGCCATCATCGGACAGGGGTGGTGAGGCGCGCCATCTTGAACCCCCTGTCCGGTCGTGATATAACCCGAAGTCATACAAGCGAATAGGTCCCCCTCACCATGGCCAAACTGATCATCTCGACCAAGGACAAGCGGCTCCAGGAAATCGACCTCAAAAAGAGCGTCACCGTGGGGCGGGAGGTGGGGGACATCATGATCAAAAACCCCGCCGTCTCGGCCCGGCACCTGAAGATCGAAAAGGACGGAGAGCGGTTCACGGTGGTCGATCTCGGCTCCACCAACGGCACCTTCGTCAACAACGAGAAGATCGGTGACGTCTGCGAGTTGAAGCACGGTGACGTCATCACCGTCGGCAAGTTCTTCCTGACCTTCGAAAACCCGAAGGCCAAGCCGGAGCCGGAAGAGATGCAAGGCTTCGGTTTCGACGACCTCGGGGGACGGACCATGATCATGGACGCCTCGGCGGTCCAGGCCATGATGCCCCCCAAGGAAGCGGCCCCCGACCCCGGCGCCACGCAGAAGGTCGACCTCTCCCCCAAGCTCTTCCTGCTCCAGCCGTCGGGGGCGCCCAAGGTTCTCAAGCTGGTCAAGGAGACGACCCTCATCGGCTCTGGCGACAACGCCGATGTCCAGATCAAGGGACTGACCATCGGTCGGATCGCCGCCTCCATCGTCAAGAAAGAAGGGGCGTTCCATATCACCCACCAGGGGGGGATGTCGAAGCTGAGGGTCAACGGCTCCGCCGTGGAGACCCACACCCTGGTCAACGGCGACAAGTTCACCATCGGCTCTTTCAACTTCGAGTTCCGCACGGAGCTGTAGTCGCCCCGTAGGTCGCCGGGGGTACCTCCCGGTGGTGGCGCTTGGCGGGCATGGGCCCGATCGGTTACATTTGACGGTCGTTTCTGCGGGGAGAAACGAGGGCGCCGTCCGTTCGTAACCCCCCCGACAGCAGACAGACCCCACTCGCCATGAGCCGACCGGTCGCGGACTTTCTCGTCATCGGCTCCGGCGTCGCCGGACTCTCCTTCGCCCTCAAGGTGGCCCGCCACGGTTCCGTTCGGCTGGTCACCAAAAAAGAGCTGGCCGAATCGAACACCAACTACGCCCAGGGGGGGATCGCCGCCGTTCTGGCCGACGACGACTCCTTCGACCTCCACATCGCCGACACCCTGACCGCCGGGGCGGGGCTCTGCAACGAAGAGGCGGTCCGCACGTTGGTGGAGAACGGGCCGACGGCCATCGCTCATCTCGTCGACTTCGGCGTCCGCTTCTCCGCAGGCGACACCGGCGCCGGGCTCGACCTGGGGCGCGAGGGGGGCCATTCCCGGCGCCGCATCGCCCACGCCCGCGACCTGACCGGCGCCGAGATCGAGCGGGCGCTGGTGGCGGCGGTCAAGAGCCATCCGGCCATCACCGTCCACGAGAATCATATCGCCGTCAACCTGATCACCCGCGCAAAGCTCGACCCGGAGGTGGCCGCCGGAGGGCCCGACGACCGGGCGCTGGGCGCCTATGTCCTCGACATCGAGAAGGGCGCCATCGAGGTCTTCGCCGCCCGGAACACCCTCTTGGCCACCGGCGGGGCGGGGAAAGTTTTCCTCTACACCTCCAACCCCGACATCGCCAGCGGCGACGGGGTGGCCATGGCCTACCGGGCCGGGGCGAAGATCGCCAACATGGAGTTCATGCAGTTCCACCCCACCTGCCTCTACCATCCTCTGGCCAAATCGTTCCTGGTCTCCGAAGCGGTGCGGGGGGAGGGCGCCATCCTGAAACGGACCGACGCGACCCCCTTCATGGAGGGGTACCACGAGCTGGGGTCGCTGGCCCCGCGCGACATCGTGGCCCGGGCCATTGACCGGGAGATGAAACGCCGGGGCGACGAGTTCGTCTATCTGGACACCACCGTCATCGACCCCGTCTACTTCGAGAAACGGTTCCCCAAGATCTTCGCCACCTGCCGCGACTACGGCTACGACCCCCGCGAGCAGATGCTCCCGGTCGCCCCGGCGGCCCACTACCTGTGCGGCGGCGTCGTCACCGACCTTGCCGCCCACACCACCATCGACGGCCTCTTCGCCGCCGGAGAGTGCGCCTGCACCGGCGTCCACGGCGCCAACCGGCTGGCCAGCAACTCGCTGCTGGAGGCGGTGGTCTTCGCCGACAAGGCGGCCGGGGCCGCCATCGACCGCAACGGCGCCGGGCTGGACGAACGACTGTACGACCGGATTCCCGAGTGGGATCCGGGCGAAGCGGTGGCCGAGGACGAAAAGGCGGTCATCAACCACCTGTGGGACGAAGTCCGCCGCCTCATGTGGAACTACGTCGGCATCGCCCGGACCGACAAGCGGCTCAAGCGGGCCAAGAACCGGCTGGTCAACCTGCGCCACGAGATCGACGAGTATTACTGGCGCTCGGTGGTCACTTCCGACCTGATTGAGCTGCGCAACCTCGTCACCTGCGCCATGCTGAT
>JADGCD010000193.1 GCA_015229165.1 Nitrospinota bacterium
TCGCCACGCTGGCAGCCAGTCTCGAACTCCCCCTCTTCCCCGCCACTCCGGCCATGAAACCGTCCGCCATTGTGACGGAGGCGCTGGCCGCCATGGGGCGCGAAGGGGCCAACGTCCTGCTGATCGACACCGCCGGACGCCTCCACATCGACGACACCCTGATGGAGGAGCTTTCCGAGATCCGTCGCCTTGCCAACCCGACGGAGATCCTCTTTGTCGCCGACGCCATGACCGGACAGGACGCCGTCACCGTCGCCCGCGCCTTCCACGAGCGGATCGGCATGACCGGCGTGGTCCTGACCAAGCTCGACGGCGACACCCGCGGCGGCGCCGCCCTGTCGGTGAAGAAAGTCACCGGCGCCCCCATCAAGTTCATGGGGGTCGGCGAAAAGGTCGAAGCCTTCGAGACCTTCCACCCGGAGCGGATGGCCAGCCGCATCCTTGGCATGGGGGACGTCCTGACCCTCATCGAGCAGGCCCAACAGAACATCGACCAGAAGCAGGCCGAGACCCAGGCCCGCAAGATGCTGGACGCCTCCTTCGACCTGACCGACTTTCTCGAGCAGATCCGGATGGTCCGCAAGATGGGGCCCCTGGACCAGCTCATGAAACTGATCCCCGGCATGGGCGCCGCCATAAAGGACGCGCCTATCCCCGGCCCCGCCGAGATCGGGCAGATCGAAGCCATTATCTGCTCCATGACCCTGAAAGAGCGGGCCCAGCCCGGGCTCATCAACACCTCCCGCAAACGGCGTATCGCCGCCGGTTCGGGAACCTCCATCAACGACGTCAACAAACTCCTGCGCCAATTCCAGAAATCGCGCAAGATGATGAAGTCGTTCGGAAAGATGAGCAAGAAACTCAAAGGACGCCCCGACATGCCGAACCCGTTTGCGGGCCTCGGCATGGGGGGCTGAACGCATACCGCAACCGCATTCACATTCATCGTACCTTAAGGAGGATTTTCACGTGGCGGTCATCATTCGCCTGCGCCGCATGGGCGCGAAAAAGAAACCGGTCTACCGGATCGTGGCTACCGACTCCCGGCGGCCCCGCGACGGAATCTACCTCGACGCCATGGGTCAGTACGACCCGAGCAAGTCCGACGGGCAGATCACCTTGGACAAGGATCGGGTTTCCCACTGGCTCGGACAGGGGGCCATGGTCTCCGACACCGTCAAGAGCATCTTCAAGAAAGAAGGGATCGCCGTCGGCCGCTGACCCGGCCGACGCCCCCACCCCGTTCCGGCTCGCGCCGGCGGGAGCAACCGGAGGAGCGCATGAAAGCGCTGATTGAAACCCTCGCCCGCGCCCTGGTCGACTTCCCCGACGAAGTGGAAGTCGAAGAGCGCGAGGAGAGCGACCTGACGACCCTCGAACTGCGCGTAGCCCCCGAAGATCTCGGCAAGGTCATCGGTCGCCGGGGCCGGACCGCCACGGCCATGCGGTCGATCCTGTCGGCCACCGCCAGCCGGGAAAGCCGCCGCGCCGTCCTCGAAATTCTCGACTGACCCGGCCATGGCCCCTTCGGCCCGCGCGTCCGGCGACCTGGCCATCGCCGTCGGCAAACTCACCCGGACCCACGGGGTCCGGGGGGAGTGCCGCCTCGTCCCCTACTTTGAGGACGCCCTTTTCGCCCTCCGGGGAAAAAGCGTCACCCTCACCCCGCAGGGACGACCGGCCCATCAGCGAAAGCTTCTCGAGCTTCGCCCCGGCCCCAAATCGCTCCTGGCCCGTTTCGAGGGGATCGACTCCCCCGAGGCGGCGCAGCCTATCCTCCCCGCCGTCGTCACGGCCCCCAAGCGGCTCCTCCCCCCCCTGCCGAAAGGGGAGTACTACTACGAAGAGATCATCGGGCTGCCCGCCTACGACGAAGCGGGCAGAGCGCTGGGACGGTTGACCGAGTTTTTCGAAGCGGGTGAAAAAGACGTCTGGACCTTCACCGGCGACGGCGGACAAGAGCTGATGCTCCCCTGCCTGCCGGAGACCATCCTCTCCGTCGATCTCGAAGCGGAGAGAATCGTCGTCCGCCCCATGGAGACGGTGGAGTGAGCTTCACCGTCGATATTCTGACCATCTTCCCAGAGATGTTCGACGCGGTGCTGGACGCCTCCCTCACCGGCAAGGCCCGCAAGAAAGGGCTCATCGCCGTCCACGCCCACAACCTGCGCCGCTGGACCGAAGACCGCCACCAGACCACCGACGACTACCCCTACGGCGGCGGCGCCGGGATGGTCATGAAGGTCGAGCCGTTCCACCGGGCCGTCACCGATCTGAAGCAGGCCGATCCCCGCCCCTGCCGCGTGATCCTGATGACCCCGCAAGGCGCCCTGTTCGACCACGCCACAGCCGAACGGCTTTCGAAGGAGGAGCGGCTCGTCATTCTCTGCGGCCGGTACGAAGGGTACGACGAGCGGGTCCGCCTCCTGGCAGACGAGGAGATTTCGCTGGGGGACTATGTCCTGACCGGCGGCGAGCTGGCCGCCATGGTCGTGGTCGACGCCGTCACCCGGCTCGTTCCCGGCGTGGTGGGGGACGAAGCCTCCACCCGGCACGACTCCCACGCCCACGGCCTGCTGGAGCATCCCCATTACACCCGCCCCGCCGAATACGAAGGGATGCGGGTTCCTGACATCCTGCTGGAGGGACATCACGCCAAGATCGAAGCGTGGCGACGGCGCGAGTCGATCATTCGGACCGCCCGCCGCCGCCCCGACCTGCTGGCGGGCGCCGACCTGACCGACAACGAACGGGTTTTGGCCGAGCGGATCGTCCGGGGAGAGGAGCGCACGTGACCGACATGGGACGGCTGTCGGTGGCGCTGGTCCACCACCCGTGCGTCAACAAAGAAGGGCGGATCGTCACCACCTCGGTCACCACGCTGGACGTTCACGACTTCGCCCGGCTCTGCCGGACTTACGCCGTGGCCGATCTTTTCATCGTCACCCCCCTGCCCGCCCAGCGGCGGCTGGTGGAGCGGTTGTCGGCCCATTGGCTCACCGGCTTCGGGGCCGCCTGCAATCCCAGCCGGAAAGAGGCTCTCACCGGCGTAAAAGTGATTGACAGCATTGAGGCTATTTACGATAATTATCGTTTCCTCGGACGGAAAGAACCAAAGCTTGCCGTCACCAGCGCCCAGAAGGGCGACGGAGTGACCGGGTACGATGAGGGACGCGCGCTCCTTGCGGCATCGCCGGAGACGCTGCTCCTCTTCGGCACCGGCTTCGGGCTGGCCGACGAGGTGATGGAGCGGGCCGACATCCGGCTTGCCCCCATCGAAGGGATCGACGGGTTCAACCACCTCTCGGTCCGGTGCGCCGCCGCCATCATCCTGGACCGGCTGCGGGGCGCACGCTGACAACGAAACGACCCGGGCCGCAAGGCCCGCGAAGACAGATTGACCGGGCCCGCAAGGGCCGCAAGGAGAACGAATGAACGCCATCGATTTCGTCGAAAAACAGTACATGAAAACCGAACTCCCCGAGTTCAAAATCGGGGACACCGTGAAAGTCCACATGCGGGTTTCCGAGGGGGACAAGGAACGGATCCAGATCGTCGAAGGGGTGATCATCGCCCGCAAGCACGGCGGCATCCGCGAGACCTTCACCGTCCGCAAGGTCTCCTCCGGCGTGGGCGTCGAGCGGATTTTTCCGATCCACTCCCCGAAGGTCGAGAAAATCGAAGTGATCCGGTCCGGCAAAGTGCGCCGCGCCAAGCTCTACTACCTGCGGGAGCTGCGGGGCAAGGCGGCCCGGCTGGCGGAGCGCTTCTAACGGTCTCCCGAGAGATGAACGGCGGCCCGGCGAACCATCGTCCGGGCCGCCTTTTTCTTGCCCCCTTCCCCCGACCGCCCCGCCCATGACCGAGTCGCCCC
>JADGCD010000194.1 GCA_015229165.1 Nitrospinota bacterium
AGGTTCTGGAAGATGGCGTCGGCGGTGCCGCGATACCACTCCTTGCCGGTCCGCATCTGCGCCGGGATCGGGTCGATGTAATGCCCCAGCAGCGGCGACAGGGGCCACGACCGGGCCAGATGCCGGTTCAGGCTGTCGGACATGAACTGGGTGATGACCTTGATCCGGGCGAACCCTGCGTTCAGGAAGTTGCTCAGAACGAAGTCGATGATCCGGTAGCGCCCCCCGAAGGGGACCGCCGGTTTGGAGCGTTCGGCCGTCAGGGGGTAGAGACGCTTCCCCTCCCCCCCGGCCAGAATCATGGCCAGCGTCCGGTTTCTCATGAACTGAACATACGCCCGGACGGGGCCGGGCGCAAGGGGTCAGTTGCGGGCGGCGTCCACCACCTTGTAGGCCACGATGAAGAAGAGAGCGCCCAACAGGGCGAGGATCGCAAGCGACCCCAGCGGCGGCGTCTGGCCGAAGGCGGCGGCCCGGATGGCGGTGGCGGCGTGGGTGAGGGGGATCAGGCTCAGCGCCCCTTGCGCCCACTCCGGCATCGACGAGAGCGGAAAGACCGTGCCGGAGAGAAACGCCATGGGGGTGATGACGAAACTTGCGATCATGTTCTGGTCCGAATGCCCCCGCACCAGCATCGCGGCGGCGATGGCGAGCGTCGAGAAGACAAAACCGTTCAAGGCCACCGCCAACCAGAACCACGGCCCGCAATGAAGCGTCACGCCGAAGAGAAGCGCGACGACCAGTATCACCGACGCCGAGAGCAACGCCCTCGTGACCCCGGCCATGGCCTCGCCTGCGACGTAGGCGACGTTGTGGATTGGGGCCGCCTGGAACTCCTCGAAGATTTTCAGGTAGAAGCGGGCGATGTTGATCTCGTTGGCGATGGCCCAGGCGTGGTTCATGGCGTTCATGGCGACGAGACCGGGGATGAGGAACGCGAGATACCCGACCCCTTCGACCGTCACGTCTTTCCCCATGCCGTAGCCGAAGGCGACGACATAGAGCGTCGGCGTCACCGACATGGAGGCGATCTGTTTAACGATGCGCCGCTTGAGGATCAGCATCTCCCGCAGGTAGAGGGCGTAGGCGCCCCGGAACGGGTTACTTGCCATGGCCGTTCCCTTTCGGCGCGTCGCCGGTGACCTTCGCCCCGGTCAGCGCGATGAAGGCGTCTTCCAGATTCACCCGGCGGACGGTGTAGCTCCCGGCGTTCGCGTCGGCGGCGTCGTGGGCCTGTTGTTTGTCGGCGAAGTAGCGGGTGGCAAGGTCGCCGTCCCTCATTTCGTCCAACGCCCACTCGCCGAGACGGGCCATGAGGGCGTGGGGGGTATCGACGGCGGCCACTTCCCCTTCCACGAGGAACGCCACCCGGTCGGCCAGGAACTCCGCCTCTTCGATGTAGTGGGTGGTCAGGAAGATCGTGGCGCCGTCTTTTTGCGTCTGCCGGATCAGCGACCAGATGCGCCGCCGGATGGATGGATCGAGGCCGACGGTCGGCTCGTCGAGGAACAGGATCGACGGGCGGTGCAAGAGCGCGCGGGCGATCATCACGCGCCGTTTCTGCCCGCCGGAAAGGGTCTTCACCAGCGCGTCCCGTTTGCCGGTCATCTCGACGTAGTCGAGCAGTTCGTCGATCCGGGCCAGATAATCGCGCCGGGCCATGCCGAAGAGCCGCCCGTGGATCATCAGGTTCTCGAAGAGGGTCAACTCCCCGTCGAGGTTCAGCGATTGGGGAACAAGCCCGTTCACCCGTTTGGCGTTGACCGGGTCGGTGGCCATATCGACCCCCGCCAGCAGGGCCGCGCCGGAGGTGGGAGCGGTCAGCCCGGTGAGGATGTTGATGGTCGTCGTCTTGCCGGAGCCGTTGGGGCCGAGGTAGCCGAACAGCTCCCCGGCCCGGACGTCGAGCGAGATCCCTTTAAGGGCGTCGGTGGCGCCGTAACGCTTCGTCAGATTGCGAATGGAGATCATCGGCCACTTCAGCGGATACGATCATAGTATCGAATCCGGTACAGCAACCGGTCGGACTCGGTGAAGGCCGACCGGGTGTGCAGAACGTTATTGCAGACCAGCCCCATACCGGGGGCCAGCTTCGCCCGCAACGCATGGGGGGGGCCGTTTTCGAGATAGTCCCGAAGGGCCGCCACCGACCGGGCCGCGGTCGGGTCGTCGCGCCAGACGATAGAGCGGGTCCGATGAGTGTACCGCATGTGGAGGTCGCCCGCTTCGTCGAGGAAGACCGGGCCGACGATGTCCGGGCGGACCATCAGCCCCCCGTCCTCGCGGAACGGGATCGTCATGCAGTCGTCGGCGAAGAGAGGCGCCACCAGCGCCGGGTCGAGGTCGCGCAGGTGGAGGTAGGCAAGCTCGTGGTCGAGGATGTCGTTCTCCCCCCCTTCGGCGGAGGCGCGGACGCAATGGAGCGCGAGCGACCGGATACGCCGGTCGGGGGGATTGTAATAGCCGTCCGTGTGCCAGTTGATCGCCATCTGGGAGTAGGGGATGTACTCCGTCGAACCGGCCAGTTCCATCGGCCCCTTGGGGGTGAGACTGGTAACGCCATGCGCGTCCGCCTCCGGGTTGACGTCGAAGCGGGCGACAGAGAGCGCCGCCATGATCGCGCGGGGGATCGACGGGTCCGGGGAGTCACCCGCGTTGGTGACGTAGATCGCCGTATTGCACCGCGCCACCCGCTCGCGGATCGCCGCGATTTCCGCAGGGGTAGGGGCGTGCGCGTCGGCTATTTCGACGATCAGGTCGTCGATGGACGTGGGGGCGGTCGCAAGTTTCGCGTCACGCCACCGGGCATAAGCGTCGTGGGTGGACAGGGTGAAGGGGGTGGTGTTCATGCGAAGCATTGTAACTTGGTTTGCAATCTTTTCGAAATGGTCATATTGTGAAATGCAATAATATAATACTGGTCAACGGGAGGTGCTTTGTGCTCTATAAACATCTTGAAAATTGGCACAAGTTCTCTGGGAGTAAGTTTGAATTGCAATTAAACTGGATGAGGCGTCCTATTTCTGCAAATGGTGAAGAAGCCGTTACGCTGGGGAATATTGCATACTGTTACAATGAGGCCATAGAAAAGCTATTTGATGCCGTTGATATGCAAGGAAATATGGACGCAATCGGTCTTCCGCTGTTATTGCTTGTAAAGCATGCTGTTGAAATTGGCATGAAGAATATAATATACGAAGTGCATCTTAGGGAGCTAGTATATGGAGATAGTTTGTGGAAGAGGTATGATGAAATCGAAGATGGGATGAATAGAAAGAGAGAGAAGATTTCTGGGAAAAAGCATGATTTGGTTAAGCTATATTCCGCTCTTTTGAATCAATTGGAAGTTGTTCGGGAAAAGACAGGTGTCGATCTACGGACTGTGATGAACGAAAGTAGTTACGCAATTATACAGGCAAGTCGTGATGAAAGTTGCAATTGCGCTAAGGTATGTGGAAATGGGCTTAAAGAAAAACTTGGCAAACAATTGCCTTTTTTTGAGATATTGGCAGAATTGTGCCACCTTTTTTCTGCCGACTTGGATCCTGAGGACTGTGCTTTTAAGTATGATGTTACGTTAAAGAACTCACCCTCCCTAAAGATTCAAGGAGATGGCTGTATTGATGTTGCAATGGTTGTGTGTCACTATCTTCAGATATCAATTTATCTGTATGACATCCAAGAGCTACTGATGGAAGTGTTTGAAGGGCATGAAGAGGAATTTAGAGAGTTCGAAGATGAAACCTAGTAGCCCCGACCCCAAATCTTGAGGGCCGGGCTTTTTATAGGCTATCTATTGCCAACATATGTACAGTGACGGTATTGACCTGACAGTGGCCCCTGTCGGGGTAGTTTCTTAGGC
>JADGCD010000195.1 GCA_015229165.1 Nitrospinota bacterium
CCGATACCGCCCGGAAATCGTCTTCCACGCCGCCGCCCACAAGCATGTGCCGATGATGGAGCGCAACCGGGACGAAGCGGTCCGCAACAACGTGGGGGGAATGCGGGTGGTGGCCGCCATGGCCGAAAAACATGGCGCCGAACGGTTCATCCTGATCTCCACCGACAAGGCGGTCGATCCGGTCAACATCATGGGCGCCACCAAACGGCTGTGCGAGCTGTACCTGCTCGCCCGCTCCCGCCGGAGCAAGACCCGGTTCATGGCGGTCCGGTTCGGCAACGTCCTCGGCTCCAACGGTTCGGTTGTCCCCCTTTTCCTCTCCCAGATCGAGCGGGGGGGGCCGGTGACGGTGACCCATCCCGACATCGAGCGCTATTTCATGACCATTCACGAAGCGGTGTTGCTTATCCTGCAAGCGGTGACTATGGGAGAGCAGGGGGAGCTGTTTCTTCTCGACATGGGGGAGCCGGTCCTGATCCGCGATTTGGCCGAGAAGATGATTGAGTTGGCCGGATTCCGCCCCTACGACGAGATCGACATCGTCTTCACCGGTCTGCGCCCCGGCGAGAAACTGACCGAGGAGCTTTCCGGGACCGGCGAGAGCCTGACCCCCACCCGCCACGAGAAGATCAACCGGCTCTCCAGCCCCGCCGAGGTCGAAACCGGGGTGGAAGAGAAGGCCACCGACTGGCTTTCCCGCTGCGGCGACGATCCCGACGGGGTCGCCGAAGAGATCATCGGCTGGCTGGCCCGCGAGAGAACCACGCGGACCGCCTCGTAGGCTATCGGGCCAGCTCCCGCACCGCCGCCGCCACCCGTTCCACCATGACGTCGGTCATGGCCGGAAAAAGGGGGAGCGACACCTCCGCCCGATAGAGGGCCGTGGCGTGGGGGAACTGATCAGGCGTCAGGCCGTACCGTTGGCGCCAGTAGGGCTGCAGGTGCAACGGAATGAAATGAACGCTCGATCCGATTCCCCGGGCCGCCAGTTCCTCGATAAACCGGTCCCTCCCTTCGGCCACCCGCAACGGATAGAGATGCCACGCATGGTCGGCGTAGAATCGGTCGCTTCTCCCATGGGGGAGCCGGTCGTAGGGGCGCTCCACCGGCGGCGCCAGATCGGCGAAGGCTTCGTCGTAGCGGCGGACGATCATTTCCCGGCGGGCGCGGAAGGCGTCGGCCTTGGCGAGCTGGGCCAGGCCGATGGCGGCGGCGATGTCGGTCAGGTTGTACTTGAACCCCGGCGCCACCACTTCGTAATACCAGTGGGCCTTCGGGTTCTCCTCCCGGCGCCAGGCGTCCCGGTCGATGCCGTGCAGCCGCATCAGCCGCATCCGCGCCGCCAGCTCCCCGTCGTCGGTGGTCACCATCCCCCCCTCGCCGGTGGTGATGTTCTTGTTGGCGTAGAAGCTGAACACCGTCGCCCGTCCGGCGGCGCCCAGCGGTCTTTGGCCGTGGCGGGCCGGGAAGGCGTGGGCCGCGTCGGAGACGAGGGGGATGTCATATTCCTCCGCCAGCGCCGCCAGCGCCGCCATGTCGCAGGCCAGCCCGGCGATATGGACCGGAATCAGCGCCGTCACCCGCTCCCCCCGTCCCCGCGCCTCTTCGATGGCCCGTCGGGTGGCGACTGGGTCGATATTGTAAGTGGCCGGATCGACATCGACAAAGAGGGGATCGGCGTCGAGATAGCGGATCACCTCGGCGGTGGCGGTGAAGGTGTAGGGGGTGGTCACCACCCGGTCCCCCGGCCGTACGCCGATTCCCTCCAACGCCAGGTGGAGCCCGGCGGTGGCCGAGTTGACCGCCACGGCGTGGGCCGTTCCCTGGTGGCGGGCGAAGGCCTCCTCGAACCGGGCGCAGGTCGGGCCGGTGGTGATCCACCCCGACCGCAGGGTCTCGGTCACCGCTGCGATCTCCTCCTCTCCCAGCGAGGGGAGGGCGAAGGGGATAAAATCGTGGGCCATGCTCCCTCGTCCGATGGTGGTGAAACGGCGCCTGTTCGTATCGTATCGGCAAATACCGCCCCCGGGATGAGGGGCGCCCCGTTTTTCCCGATGAGAGGCGAAGCGGGATACGGTAGAGTACCCCCATGCGCAGGGGGACTCAAGACGTGACCGGACGGTGGGGCGGGCTCTTCGTGGCCCCCGGACTGGTCCGCCCCCCCCTGCTGGCGGGGCTCCTGCTGGCGCTGGGGGGCGTTTCGTGGCTCTTCTCGCTCCCCGAAGAGGCCCCCGCGCTCCTGCTGGCTGCGGCGGGGGTGGGGCTGGCCTGCCTGCATCCCCTCAACACCGTTACGATGGTGATCGTCTCACTCCCCTTTGTCCTCGACGTGGGGGTGCGCAACTGGTTCTGGCTCGTCGAAATCCCCCTGCTGGTGGCCCTTGCCGCCGGGGGCTATCGCGTGTGGCGGGGCGCCGGGGTTGTCGCGGCGACCCCCCTGACGCCGCCGATCCTGCTGGCCCTTGGCGTGACGGTCGCCTCGTTCCCGCTCGACAGCGCCGGACTTCTCCACGAGCTATGGGTCCGCGAGCCGGGGGAGTTGTTCCCGATCCTGCTGAAGGGGCACACCGGCTCCCTCCTTTTTTATCCCCGCCTTGTTTATAACGTCGCCACCGGCGCGGGGCTCTTCTGGCTGATCCGCCGCTTCTGGCCGAGAGAGGCCGCAGAGCGGTTCGCCACAGAGCTGTTCGTGGCTGGGCTGGCGGTTTCGGCGTTCGCGGCCGTCGCGGGACTTCTCCTTTACGCCGACCTCCTCCCCCGGGGAGGGGTGTATCTGACCCTCTCGCTGGTAGGGATCCAGCACCTTTCCGTCACCGCATTCGCCTTTAACAAGGCCTTCGTCGGGCAGCAGCTCTCGTTCGCCCTCTGCTGGCTCATTCCGCTGACGTGGGAACGGAGGCGTAACGCCGGGACCGTCGCGGTCGCCCTTCTGGTCGCCCTTGTCTTCGCCATCGCCATTCTGCTGACCCGTCAGCGGGTCGCCCTGCTGGCGGTGGGGGGGATTCCCCTCCTTTTCCTCTTCCTGATCCTTCAGGCCGGTGGGGGGGGCTTCTCCGCCGGATCGGGTATGCGTCGCTTGGTCTTCTTGGCGTCCCCCTCCTGATGGTCGCCATCGACGGATACTTTTTCGAGGGGGCATTCATCTTCCAAATCGTCCGGGCGTTCAACACCGGCGCCGACCCCCGGTTCCGCCTTATGGAGGGGGCATGGGCCATGTTCACCGATCAACCCCTCATGGGGGTCGGGTCGGGGCGGTTCTTCGCCCTGTCGGGAGATTATTTCGACGTCGAAGCGGTGAAGAACACCCCCCGGGTCAACGCCCATAATCTGTACCTCCAGATCGCCGCCGAGCAGGGACTAGCCGGGCTTGCGGCATGGGGCCTGGTGGCGGCCACGGCGTTGGCGGGGCTAAAGTCGACGTTGAAGGGCGCCGCCGGAGGGCGCCGGACGATCATCCTGACCGTGACTCTGTCGCTGTTGACCTATCTCGCCTTCGGCCTGACCAATCACCTTCCCCACATCCGTGTGTTCGAGCTTTACCTCTGGATCATCCTCGGCCTGCTGGCGGTCTACGGAGCTCCCCGGCCCCTTCTTTCCCGGCGCGGTTTCGTCGTCGCGGCGGGGCTTCTCCTGCTCATGGCGCTGGTCCGGGTAGTGGGGGTCGCCACCCACGACACCCCCCGGAGCTGGTCCGCCGGGCTCTACGGGGTAGAGCGTGACGCGGACGCCCGGTGGCGGTGGAGCGGCAGGCGGGCCCTGCTGGCGGAGGACGACGTGGTGAACCGGCAGGTGGTGGTCGAGCTGCTGCGGATCGTGGAGGTCGCCGTCGACGTGGCCCACGA
>JADGCD010000196.1 GCA_015229165.1 Nitrospinota bacterium
TCGACGGGCCGACGGTCATCGGAACGCCCCTTCTGGCCTTCGCCGGGGCGACTCTCTATCGCTACGGGGTGGAGGGGGCCCGGCGGCGGGCGTTGCAGGGGGCCTTCTCCCTCTACCTGTCGCCCGCCATCGTGGCCAAAATCGCCGCCAACCCCGACGCCCTGAAACTGGGGGGTGAACGGCGGGAGCTGACCCTTTTCTTCTGCGACCTGGCCGGGTTCACCTCCCTCTCCGAGCGGCTCTCGCCGGAGGAGTTGGTCGCCGTTCTGAACGATTACACGACGCGGGTCACCGATGTCATCCTGGCGCTGGACGGGACGGTGGACAAATATATCGGCGACGCCATCATGGCCTTCTGGAACGCCCCCGCCGACCAGCCGGACCACCCGGCCCGGGCCGTGGAGGCCTCGCTGGGGGCGGTGGAGGCCCTTTCGGCCCTCAACGAACGGTTGCAAGCCGACGGGCTCCCCCTTCTCTCCATGCGGGTGGGGCTCAACTCCGGCCCTGCGGTCGTCGGCAACATGGGGTCGACGAAACGGTTCAACTACACCGCCATGGGGGACACGGTCAACGAAGCCTCCCGGTTCGAGGGGCTGGGGAAGGCGTACGGGACGAAGATCCTCGCCGCCGAGCCGACGGCGACCGATCCGCTGGTGGCCGAGCGGTTCCTCGTCCGCCGGGTCGATTTCCTGACGGTGAAGGGGAAGGACCGCCCGGTCTGGGCCTACGAGGTGATGGCCCGACTGACCGAGGCCACCGACCGGCAACGTCGGGTGAAGGAGGACTACGAAGCGGCCCTGACCCACTATCTGGCCCGCCGGTGGGACGAAGCGGAAGCGCTCCTCGACGCGATTCTGGCCGACGCTCCCGATGGCCCGTCGGCCACCCTCAAGAAACGGATCGCCCACTTCCGCGCCGAACCGCCGGAGCCGGACTGGAACGGGGTCTTCACGCACACCAGCAAATAACAGGCGCGCTCCCGCCCTAAGGTCTGCGACCGTCGCCCCCGGTTTTACCCGTTCCTTCATACTCGTGCGCCGCGCCGAACGGGTATAATGCCTCCTGCACCCTACGCAACCTTGGGAGATCGTCATGAACAAGTCATTCTGGACCGTCTGCGGCGCCCTTCTCGCCACAGCGGCGGTGGCCTGGGCCGCCTCGACGGTGACCGTATCGGTCAAGCAGACCTCCGTCCGCTCCGACCGGCAGTTCTTCGCCCCCACGGTGGCCACGGCGAAGTATCAGGACAAACTGGCCGTCTCCGGGCAGAAGGGGGACTGGTACGAAGTGACCGTCAACGGCAAAAAAGGATATGTCCACGCCTCCGCCGTCGGCGGGGGGGCGGGAAAGAAAGAAGGCTCGTCGATCTTCGACGACGACAGCAAGGAGCCGGGGAAGGAAGACGTGGCGCTGGCGGGAAAAGGGTTCAATCCGCAGGTGGAGAAGGAATACAAGTCAAAGAACCCGAAGCTGGACTTTGCCGCCGTCGACGCCATGGAGAAGATCACGGTCAGTGACGCGGCGCTGGCGACCTTCGCCTCGCAGGGAAACCTCTCGCCCAAGGGAGGGAACTGACCATGAAAAAGGGAACCATGACCCTGACCGCCCTTCTGGCATGCGTGACGCTGGCCGGATCGGCGCTGGCCTTTGGTCTTGGCGACGCCATCGGGGGCGCCGCCAAGGTGTGGGAGAAAAAGGACGCCGTCGTCAAGGCGGGCAAGGCCATCCGCAAGGGGACGCAGGATTTGACCCCGTCGGAGGAGCATTTCATCGGGCGGTCGGTGGCGGCCACCATCCTCGCCCGCTACAAGCGGCTCAACGACCCGAAGCGGACCGACTACGTCAACCGGGTGGGGCTCTACCTGACCCGCTTCTCCGACCGGCCGGAGACCTTCGGCGGCTACCACTTCCTGCTGCTGGACGCCCCCAATGAGGTGAACGCCTTCGCCGCGCCGGGGGGGTTCATCTTCGTCACCAGCGGCCTTTTGGCGAAGGTGAAGAGCGAAGAGGAGCTGGCCGCCGTGCTGGCCCACGAGATCGCCCACGTCACCCTGCGCCACGGGCTGGAGGCGATCAAGTCGTCCAACCTGACCAGCGCCTTCACCATCATCGGGACCGAGGCGGTGAAGGAATACTCCGGCTCCCAGTTGGCGTCGCTGACGGAGGCCTTCTCCGGCTCCATCGACGACATCGTGAACAAGATGGTGATGAGCGGCTACTCCCAGTCGCAGGAGTTCGACGCCGACGCCGAGGCGATGGCCATCGCCTTTAGGGCCGGGTACGACCCGGCGGGGCTGACCGGCTTTCTGACCTCCCTGCGGGACGCCGCCAAGGGGGCGCCCGACACCGGGTTCTTCAAGACCCATCCCCCCGCGGGGGAGCGGCTGACCAAGGCGACCTCCGTGGCCAAGCAGAAGAAACTGACCGGCGCCGCCGCTCCCGCACGGGACAAGCGGTTCGGCGGATACAAGCTCTGACGCCATGACAAAGCTCCTCCCCCTCCTGCTGTTCCTCACCGCCGCCACCGCGGCAACGGAGGAGCGGGTTTACCAGTACGGGCTCCTCTCCGCCCTGATGGGGGGGGGCGTACGACGGCGCCCTGACGGTGGAGAAGCTGGCCGCCGAAGGGGATTTCGGCCTCGGGACGTTCAACCGGGTCGACGGGGAGCTGATCGTGGTCGACGGGACGGTCTATCAGGCCCGCCCGGGAGGGGAAGCCGCCCCCGCCCCTATGGACGAGAAAATCCCCTTCGCCGCCGTCGTCCGGTTTACCGCCGACGGGTCGCTCCCCTTGGCCGACATCGCCTCCCTGGACGCGCTGGCCGCCCGGCTGGACGAAGGGGTGGACACGAGCCGGATGCTGGCGGTCCGGATCGACGCCACCTTCGCCACGGCCACCGTCCGGGCGGTGGCGCCCCAGTCCCCCCCCTACCGCCCCCTGCCGGAGACGCTCAAGGAGCAGGTGGTGGTCACCCTTGAGAACGTGAAGGGGACGATGGTGGGGTTCCGGTTCCCGTCATGGATCGGCGGAGTCAACGCGCCGGGATGGCACTTTCACTTCATGGACGCCGACCGGAAACGGGGGGGACATCTGCTGAACGTATCGCTGGCGAAGGGGACGGCGACGTTCGACGCCAAAGCGGGACTCGACCTTACGCCGGCCTCCTTGACCGCCCCCCCTTCCGCGGAGGCGTCGGCGCCGTTCGCCTATTGACACCCCCCGCCCGGGGCGATTTTTTACGACTTGGCGTTGAGCCGTTTCACCAGTTCGGCGGTATCGACCCCGTGGGTGACGGCGGCCCACTCCACCGTTTCGGCGAACTGCCCCGAGCAGGAAGCGCACCCCATGTCCAGACTCTCGAACACATGGGCCACCTTCGCCCCTTCTTTCAGGGCGTCGTGAAGGATGGTTTTCTTCGTAATCTTCGGCATCGGCCCTCCTGCTCCCTCCCCACGGGGGGCGGGAAAAAAGTTGTTGTCACGCCTGATCGGTATGCTATCATTACCGTTTTCCGGCGACAACTACAGAGAAGGCCTGGTGGTCTCATGGCAAGAATGTGCGATATCTGCGGCAAGAAGCCGATGTTCGGGAACAACGTGAGCCACGCTCACAACACGACCCGGCGGCGCTGGAACCCCAACCTGAGGAAGGTTCGTGCGGTCCAGCCCACGGGGGGCGTGAAGCGGGTCACCGTTTGCACCAACTGCATCACCTCCGGGAAGATCACGGTGGCCGCCATGAACCCGGGGTTGATGGACGCCATGATCCCCG
>JADGCD010000019.1 GCA_015229165.1 Nitrospinota bacterium
GGGAGACGATATCCTCGATGGCGTCGTCGGCCACATCGGCCAGCACCCGGCAGGTGCCGACCGCCGCATGCCCTCCCCCGCCGTATTCCGCCATGAGGCATCCCACGTCGGCGCTCGACGCCCGGTTGAGGATGCTGCGCCCCACCGAGATGACGACGTTCTTCCCCCCCTTCCCCTCGTTGAACACCCGGACGGACACCGACGCCGACGGATAGAGGGCATAGACCATGAAGCGGCTGCCGAGCGGAATGTCCCTGAGCCCCCGGAAATCGGTAACCACCACATCACCGTCGAGCCGGGAATTCTCCTTGAGCGTCCACTCGAACCGGTCGGCCGCCTTCAGATATTCCTGGATGCGGCGGTGGACGTCATCGTCGGCGAGAATCTCCGGCAACTGCTTGTGGCGGATCAGCTCGATGAGGTTGACGAAATACTCGTGCGACGTGGTGAAGCCGGTGCGGGGATCGACGGTGTTGGACAAACGGACCCAGCCGGTAGGGCGGAGGATGTCGTTTAGCGACAACTGGGCCGAATCGATCTTGTCGGTGGCGGCGATCAGGGCGCCGAACCGCTCCTCCCATCCGGGGAGGGCGTAGTAGTCGTAGACCAGCCGGGCGCAGGAGGGGGCGAGCCCGTACTTCCCCGCGAAGTTGGTCGGCACATGCCCCGCCTCCTGCTCGGAGAGATGGTGATCGAACCAGAGGGCGCACCCCGGCTGGTACGGCAGGTTGACGATGATATCCTCGGCGCCGACCTCGATCTCCCGGTCGTGGATCTGTCGGGGGTGGGCGAACTTGATCTGGGCGATCTGCTCCGCCTCGGTTAGCAGGGCCGAACAGACCAGCCCGTCGAAATCGCCCCGCGTGATGATGTTCTTCATGGTCTCCCCCTTCCGAGAGCCGCTCTTCCGTTCAGCGCCTGCCCGCGTTGATCCGCTTGTCCGCTTCCTCCACCGCCCGGGCCTGCTCGTCCCGGTACGATTCGAGTTTCTTCAAAACGTCGGGGCGGGCAAGGGCGATGATCCGGGCTGCCAGCAGGGCTGCGTTTTTCCCCCCCGCCTTTCCCATCGACACCGTGGCCACCGGCACACCGCCCGGCATGTTGACGGTGGACAACAGCGCGTCGAGCCCGTTGAGCGGCCCTCCCGCCACCGGTATGCCGATGACCGGCAGGAGCGTTTTCGAAGCCACCACCCCCGCGAGATGGGCCGAGAGCCCCGCCCCTGCGATGATCGCCTTGGCCCCCTCCTTTTCGGCCTTCTTGACCAGTCGCCCCACCTTCTCCGGCGTCCGGTGGGCGGAGGCGATGTGAAGGGCGTGCCTGATGCCGAATGCGTCGAACAGTTTAACGATCTCGGCGCCCACCTCCATGTCCGACTCGGAGCCGAAAAGAACCAGAACTTCCATCGTGCGACGTCCTTAGTGATTGAAGACGACCGATTCGTCGGGGACGATCTTGCCGGGGTTCAGAATATTGTTCGGATCGAAGACCGCCTTCAGTTGGCGGGTGAGCCGGACCCCCACGGCGCCGATCTCCAGTTCGATCCATGGCGCCTTGGAGATGCCGATCCCGTGTTCGCCCGAAAGGGTGCCGTCGAGTTTCAGGCAGATATCAAAGACCTGATCGATGGTCTTCTTCGCCCGCTCGTATTCCTCGACGTTTTTCTTGTCGGTCATGACGTTGACGTGGATGTTCCCGTCGCCGGCGTGGCCGAAGTTGATAATCGGCAGATCGACCTTCGCCGACAGTTCGGCCAGCCGTTTCATCAGGTCGGGAATGCGGGAGCGGGGAACGGTAACGTCCTCGTTGATCTTGTTCGGACGGATACGCAGGATCGACGGCGAGATGGAGCGGCGAACCGTCCAGAGCTTCTCCTTCTCCGCCTCGTCCCGCGCCACCTGTATGTCGAGGGCTTCATGCTGACGACAGATGTCGCAAATGGTCTCCATCTCCGACTGGGCGGCCTCCGGGGTTCCGTCGGTCTCCAACAGGAGGATAGCCCCGGCGTCGGTGGGGAGGCCGTAGTGGAGATATTCCTCCACCGCCCGCACCGCCGATTTATCCATGAACTCCAGCGTCCGGGGGATAATACGGGCGCGGATGATGGCGGCCACGGTGTTCGCGGCGGCGTCCACGGTGGGGAACATGGCCAGCGCCGTCCGGGTGGCCTTCGGTTTGGGAAGGAGCTTGAGGAGGATCTTGGTCACCACCCCCAGCGTCCCCTCGCTGCCGACCAACAGCCGGGTCAGGTCGTAGCCGACGACGCTCTTCATGGTGGCCGCGCCGGTCCGGATGATCTCGCCGGTGGGGAGTACCACCTCCAGCCCGAGGACATAGTCGCGGGTCACACCGTACTTCACCGCCCGGGGGCCGCCTGCGCCGGTGGCCACGTTGCCGCCGATGGTGGAGACCTTCAGCGACGCAGGGTCGGGGGGGTAGAAAAAGCCGAGACGCTCCACCTCCCGCTGGAGGTGGGCGGTGACGACCCCCGGCTCCACCTCGGCGGTCAGGTTCGCCTCGTCGATTTTCAGGATACGGTTCATCCGGGTCATGTTGAGAACCACCCCTTCGTGCGTCGGGATGGAGCCCCCCACAAAGCCGGAGCCGGCCCCTCGCGGAACCAGCGGAAACCGCTTCTCGTTGGCCAGCAGCATTAGGTCGGCGATCTGCCGGGCGTTGGTGGGAAAGACCACCATGTCGGGGATTTTCTCCTGACCGGTGGCGTCGAAGCCGTAGACAAGCAGATCCTCGGCGGCGTCGGTGGCGGCGTCCGGGAAGAGGGCGCGGATTTTCGTTTTGATCTCGGTTGAAAGCATCTCTTTGTCCTTGCAGGGGGGCCGCCCCAGGTCGTAGGGCGCCGCTGGCCCATCATAGCAGTTTTCACCCGGTCGAAGAAGGCGCGCCCCTCCTCCGCCGAACGAAAAAAAACCGCGCCCCCCTTTCGGAGGACGCGGCCATGCAAGCGTATTTCCTCAGGGAACGGAATAGGGTCCTGCAGTGTTCACCGGCCCCTTGAGGATGTGGTTGTTCACCAGATCCTCTCCCATCAGGTAGTAATCCCAAAGACCGGCTTCGCCCGCCAGCTCCGACGTCTGTAGCGTCATCACCGCGACGTTGGGGGTCAGATACACCACCGCAGGCACCACCAGATTGAGGAGGTTTTCGCAGAAGAGCATCGTCGGGGCCACGCTTCCCGTAGCCACTTTGCAGACCTGCAGACTACCCGTCTCGCTCATGTCGATGGTGAACTCGAACAACGTACCTGCAGCCAGGGGAGCGGCCTGCGCGACCCCGCCGATAGTGATCGCAAACTGCGAAGAGGTCGGCGGCGTGGTGTCCATCAGATGCGCCAGAACGGCCACCGGAGCGAGTTGGAGGTTGCCGAAGACATCCTCCGCAACGAAGTAAAAGTCGTAGGTCACCCCGTTGGTGAGCCCGCTCATCTGGCAGTTGCCCGGCAGGTTGGCGGAAAACGCCCCGGTTCCCCAAGAGACAATCCCGGCGGCGGAATGCGCTTTGACCTGCGCCGAAGTCGGCGCCGTCGAACCGGTCGGCAGAGCGATGCAGTAGCCGGTGGCCGCCTCGTTCAGGTTGGCGGTCCCGGTCCAGATGCCGGGCAGGTTGAACATGCCGGTCGGGTCGAGCGCGCCAAGGTCGTTGAAGAGCCACGGGAACAGCGCATCGATGACCGGCGGGGTCATGTCCTGAAGGGTGGCGAAATATTCGAGCCGTGATTGCTTCGTCTCGTACTGTCCTGTCGCCCCGTTCAGGCACTCGGCCACCGTCCGGGCATAGTAGCCGGTGTTGTAGGTCAGCAGGGTGAACGCGCCGGTATACGACTCTCCCACGAGGGTCATTCCAGCGGCGTCGCTGTAGAGGGCCACTCGCCATCCGCGGACGCCATCCGGGTCACGCGCCCCACCGTCTGCCAGGGTCAGCGTCGTGTCGGTCCGGGCGGTCAGGGTCGGAGCCCCCACCGAGCAGGGACGATCGGTCCCGTCAGGAGTCGGCGTCGGCGACGGGGCGGGTACCACCGGTTTCGGATCGGGAACCGACGGCGTGATGATCACCCCATCGGTGGTGGCGTTGCGGGGAAGTTGGGAAGCGGCGCCGCCGAGCCCGTTGGCCACGTCGGTTGCGTCGCCGTCGGCGCTCCCGTCGGCGAGATCGTCCCCCACGACGATGGCAAGATCCACCACGTCGACGGGGTCGCCGCCGTTGTTCTTGACCATCTGCGACAGGGCCGCAATTGCCAACGCATAGGCGTTGGCGGCGTCGCCGCCGTCTTCGCCGTTGGTATAGTCGGAAGGTTTCACCGAGGTGATGTCATCCGGGTCGATGCCAAACACCTGGGCGACCTGGGCGTTGGCGTTGTTGACCGCGTCGTCCGGACTCTCGCCGACGGCCATGCGCCCCTTGGCCGCCCTGGCGGCGGCGGCCGAGATCGGCGTCACCACCACCGTATCGCCCGCCGACACGCCGGTCACCAGGGCGTTCATCTCCTTGCCGGAGAAATCGACCGTCGCGCCGGTCGCCTCGTCGATGTACGTCCCGCCGGAGATCACCACCTCAACCGGGCCGCTGTGGCTGAAATTGAGCGTGTAGTCACCTTTCGCGTCGGTCGTTGTGGCGCCCAGCAGCGCCCCCCGGGAACCGTCCGCATTGACCGCGTAGGCCTTCACCGTCCCGTGCGAGATGGGCCCCTTCACCGCCGATCCGTGGATCGACGACTCCGATGTCGATGCCGCCTGATCCGCCCCACTTGTGGAGCCGGAACCCCCGCCTCCGCTGCACGCCACCGCCATGACAAAGACCCCGGCTACCGCCATCGCCAAGGCCCCTTTCGCCCGTGTGAACATAATAAAAAGCACTCCCCCGCACGATTGGTTATTTACTCTTGAATACTGCATGCACATACCAATCCAACGACTGATGTACCGCAGTACACATTGAAGCCTGCAAAAAAATACAGGGAACGTTGCAGCGGAGCAAGGGGGGTATGGCGAACTATGCTTTATACTTTGAACTGTTTCTCGCACAGCAAATAATTGGCGCCATAATGATCTCTTACATGCATGTTTTTTATGATCTTATATGACTTCATACATCGACCCTTCTCTGGAGGACATCGTCTTATTACCAATATTTCCCTAAAATAATTTGGCCTTCTCGTCACCCTTCTGCTTGGTCATAAACGTCGGTAGCTCTGCACATAGGCGCCACTCTTTTTACCCTATTCGACTACTTGTCGGCAGTGGTGGTGTTTGGACGCACGACAACTGTGTCGCCGACGGCGAGCCCCAACTCCAAGGCGCCGCGGCCGTTTCGCAAAAAGAGTTCGAGATACCCGGCGCTCCCAAGCAGCGCCCCCGCCTCGCCGGGCGCAAGATCGCCGTAGGTCGTGGTCATTGTAAGGGGCCACCTGCCGCAGGAGATGTGTAGCCCCTCTCCCCTCCCGAACGTCCCGACCAGCGTGGCCTCGTCGATATTGGTCAGCAGATTCCCGAAGCGGTCAACCCGGACGATGCGTCCTTCGATCCGGTCAGCGGCGACCTGCGGCGCGGCGCGGGGAAGAGTCGCCGGGTCTTCGATGACCGGGCCGACCTCGTCGAAGGGAAATCCTTGCGCCAACCGTGCAGCGGTAGGGGCGAATACACCAGCGTGGTAGAAGACCATCCGAACCGCCCGCTCACGCACTTCCGCTGATACTTGCTCTGTCTTGCCATGAACCCATCCTCTCGAGGAAAAAGGTCTCCGGCAATCCCGGGGCGATTCAGTTGGGAAACGTTGCTGCCGAATGGCGCGCAACTCTTTGAAAAATGGCGGGGCCGACGAGACTCGAACTCGCGACCTCCGGCGTGACAGGCCGGCGTTCTAACCAACTGAACTACGACCCCGCGTCGTAGGGAAAGCACATGGTAAAGAGTCGTCGTCCCTTTGTCAACTCCAACTTTCCTGTCGTATCGTTTCGCCGCATTTGCCTGAAAACGCCGGAGCTTCCCCTCTGTTGCCGGTAGATTTGAGTCGCCCCTTCCGTTATCATGAGGGCGTCTACACTCCCTGCTGACAACGGGTCGACTGGGCGGTCGACCGGGGCTTCGAACGGAGGATGCACCCCATGGCCAACGGTTCCCTTGAGCATTTCCAGCCATTGGCCTGGAGCCCTTCCTTTTCGGTCGGCATCCGGCTTTTCGACCAGCAACACCAAAAGTTGGTCGGATACATCAACGACCTCTATACCGCCATGACCGGTCATCACGGCCGGGAGGCGATTCAGGCGATCCTGGACGGTCTTATCGAATATACCCTGACCCACTTCATCGACGAGGAGATCGAGATGTACCGCACCGATTTCCCCGATTTCCCCCGCCACAAGGAGGCGCACGACCGCTTCATCGCCGTGGTGCGCGACTTCTACATCCGCTTCCGCGCCAGCGACGAGTTGAGCCGGGTCTTTTGCGCCGAGATTTACGCCGCCCTGAACGCATGGCTACAGGACCACATCCTCGGCATGGACAAGGGCTACTCCCTCTACCTGAACCAGTGGGGCGTTCGATGATCCGTTGTCGACGGGAACATACCCGCCGCCCATGAGACAGCCCCCCTCCTATTCCGGAAGAGGTCTCCTTTCATGATGCGGCTCGTGGCGCTCGCCGCCCTGTCGGTTTCGCTGCTTGCCCCCATGGCCGCCGAAGAGCCGGTCTCGGCGCTGCAACTCAAGGCGGCTTTCCTCTACAAGTTCACCATCTTTCTCGAATGGCCCGAAGCGGCGTTCGCCGACTCCAAAAGTCCCATTGTTATCGGCGTTCTGGGGGACAAGGAACTGGCTGCGGCCACCGCCGAAACCGTCCTCCGCCGGGAGGTGCGGGGCCGCTCTTTCCAGGTGCGCTCCTACATGTGGGAAGAGGATATCGAACCCGACGTCCACCTCCTCTACCTCTCCCCCGGCGCCGATCACGGTGAGTTTATCGGGCGGCTCCCGAAGGCCCGGGCCAAGGCCCCCCACGCGTTTCTCGTCAGCGACGGCGAGGAGAGCGTCCTCCGCGGCGCCCACCTCGCCTTCACCCTGCGCAACGACCGTCTCCAGTTCCTCATCAACCTCGAAGCCGCCACCGCCGCCAACATCCGTATCTCGTCGAAACTGCTCCGGCTGGCGACCATCGTCGACGCCATGGGAGAACGGCGATGAGCGGCGTGTTCCGCTGGAGCGAATCGATGTCGCTGCGCTGGCGCCTGACGTTGATCATCATGATCTCCAGCCTTGTGGCCATGACGGTGGCCATGGGGGTGTTCATCTATTTCGACTCCAGCTATTTCCGCGACTCGCTGCGAAAGGAACTGGGCGTCAACGCCACCATCGCCTCGTCCCAGGTCGAGGCGGCCCTTCTCTTCGACGACGCGCGGGAGGCGAACAAGATCCTGCAGGGCTACGGCGCGGCCCCGCACATCCTGCGCATCGTCATCTACGACGCCGTCGGTTCGGTCTTCGCCCTGTATCACCCCCCCCATCTCATCGACCTTGCGGCGCCCCGCCACGAGTCGCTCCAGATGGGTATCAACGAGACCGAGCGGGGCTACGCCTACGTTCGCCCCATTGAGGTTGAAGGAGAGCGGATCGGCTGGATTTACCTCGAATCGGACCAGACAGAGCTGAAACGGCGTCAGCAATGGTACATTCCCGCGCTGGCGGGGATGGCCCTGATCTTCAGCCTGACCGGATTTCTCTTCTCGTTCCGGCTGCAGGAGGCGGTCTCCGGCTCCATCGGCGCCCTGGCCCAACTGGCCCGCCAAGTCTCGCGCGAGCAGGACTACCATCTCCGGGCCGAGGGAAACTACAGCCACGAGATCGGCGATCTTTACGCCTCCTTCAACGCCATGCTCTCGCAGATCGAGTCCCAGAACGAGCGGCTGGCCCGCCACGCCGACGATCTGGCCCGCACCGTCGAACTGCGGACCGCCGAACTCAAGGAGGTCAACGAAAACCTCAAGCGGGAGTTGGAAGACCGGCGCGCCGCCGAGGAAAGCCTGCGGGAGTCGGAGCGGAAGATCAACATCGCCCTCAAACAGGCGGTCAGCGCCACGCAGGTGAAGGACAAATTCGTTTCGCTGGTCTCCCACGACCTCCGTTCGCCGCTGGCCGGCGTGTTGGGAATGGTCGAAATCCTCCGGGACGAAACCACCTACCGCCTCTCCCCGGCGGAACGGATGACCTCGCTGGCAAAGATTCACGGCAGTCTCTCGAGCCAGCTCGAACTGATCAACCGGCTCCTCGACATCTCCCGCCTCCAGAGCGGCAACATCGAGATCCACAAGCGGTTCCTCGAAGGGCGCCCGCTGGTCATGTCCCAATTCGAGCGGGTGGAGATGTTCGCCCAGCGCAAGGGAATCCATCTCGTCAACGACGTCCCCGCCGATACGCGGTTGCTGGCCGATCCGATCCTTTACGCAGAAGTCATCTACAACCTGGTGAACAACTCCGTGAAGTTCTGCGCCGCAGGCGACACCATCCGGGTATACCTCCCCGACGACCGGCCCCACACGCTGGCCGTGTCCGACACCGGCCCCGGGATCGCCGCCCCGTTCGCCCCCAACCTTTTCCGGCACGATATCCGGACCACCGGCCGCGGCTCTGCGGGGGAGACGGGCACCGGACTGGGGCTCCCTTATTGCCACGACATCATGCGGGCCCACGGCGGCGCCCTGACCGTGAAGTCACAAGAAGGAGAGGGCGCCACCTTCTACGTAACCCTGCCGACCTCCCGCATGAGCGTCCTCGTTGTGGAGGACATCCCCCTCCACCGGACGCTCATCGCCCGTCTCGTCGAGATGATCGGCGACATTGAAGTGCGGGAGGCCGAGGACGGCGTGGAGGCGCTGGAGCGGCTGAAAGAATACCGCCCCGACCTGATCGTCACCGACCTGCTCCTTCCCCGGATGGACGGTTACGCCTTCATCGAACGAATCCGCTCCAACCCCCAGTACGACGACATCCCGATCATCGTCGTCAGCGGCGGCGGCGAGGGAGAAGAGGCGGAAGTCGACGGCCACATGCGGGAGCGGGTCTTCACTTTGGGGGCCAACGACTTCGTCTCCAAGCCGCTGACACCCGACGACTTCATCCCGCGCGCCCGGCGCTTCCTCCACCCCGTGTGACCGGCGCGCCATGAAGCTCTATCTGGCTCGGCACGGCGTCACCGCGTGGAATCTGGCCCATCGTTATCAGGGCGCCAGCGACATCCCTCTCGCCCCCGAGGGGATCGAGCAGGCGCAAGAGCTCGGGCGACGACTGCGCGGTTTCGAACCTGACCAGGTTTTCGCCAGTCCCCTGCTCCGGGTTCGGCAGACGGCGGCGCTCGCCCTCCCCGACCATTCCCCCGAACCGCTCGACGAACTTCGGGAATTCGATTTCGGCGCATGGGAAGGATTGACCGAAACCGAGATCGCCGCCCGCGACCCGGAAGCCTTCGCCGCCTTCAACCGGTATGACGACGGTTTCGTCTTTCCGGGAGGCGACCCGATGCGCCATTTCGTCGAGCGGATGGACCGGCTCCTCCCCCTGCTGACCGGTGGGCAGTCCGGCGCGGTGATCGCCTTCACCCACGGCGGGGTCATCCGCCACCTCCTGTGCCGCGCCCTGGGGCTCCCCCTTCCCGCATGGCGCCGGTTCAGGATCGCCCCCGCGTCGGTGGTGGCGTTGGAGATCAAGGGAGAGTACACCTCGCTGCTGGGCGTCACCGGCACGGGGGGGGGGGGGGCCCGATTCCTGACCTGGGTCATTGACTGTCCCCCCATCTTCGGTACAATGACGGCGACCTTCATGGACGGGGATTTCGTGCGAACACTTCTTGTCGGCCTCGTAACCCTCATGGCGGCCCTGCTGGCCGCGCCGGGAGAGGCGCGCGCCATGGAGCGAACCGACGAGTCGAACCGGATCATCTGCGGACTGCACGAAGCCGATGAACAGGCGCTGCTGAATCCTTCCGTCGCCGACGACTCCTTCGCCAACGACCGGACGGTCAACGCCCGCCTCTGCCCCCTGGAGGGAAACGCCCCCCACAAGTGCCCGGTCGAAAGCGGACTTGCCCTCTCCGACTGTTGCTGCATCAAGCGTGGCGGAGCCGACGCCGCCACCGTCAACCTCCACGACACCCTCGGCAGCGTCGCCCTGACGGCGAAGGCGCCGGTGGCCGACGGGTATCGCGCCATCGGCTTCGGGACGACCGGAGTCTTCCATCTCCCCCTCCGCTTCGACACCATCCCCTCCCCCCCGGAACGGCGTCTCCCCTTCTGATTGCGCCCCCCTTGCGTGAGGGGGGACTCCATCACTTATCAAACGTAACGAACGGCGCCAACGGCCTGTTCGCGGGAGAAGTCTTGCAATGTCCTTCCATCCGAAACACGCCTTTTTATCCCTTTCCTTGCTGATCCTCGCCGCCTGCGGTTCTTCCGGCGGCTCTTCCACCGCCACCTGCACCGGCGACAACGTCACCACCGCTTGCACGAACACGTACAACATCCGCTTCGACGCCGCCAATCAGAAGACCGGCAGGTCGAGCTTTACCCTGACGGTTAAGAATCACGACGGCAATGGTGTCAGCGGCGCCACCGTCACGCTCCTCCCGTGGATGCGGATGGCGACGATGAACCACGCCTCGGTGGTCGACAGCGTCACCGACAACGGCGACGGTACCTACACCTGCGTCGTCTACTACCTGATGTCCTCGAGCATGGGGGGGCAGTCCATGGGAACCTGGGATATGGGGGTGACGGTCAACGGCGAGTCGGCCACCTTCACTCCGGTCGAAGTCGGCATGCCGATGGGCGAGACCGTGAAGGTGAACCTGTCGCTCAATAGCGACCAGTACAGCAAGATGGGAACCGCCACCACCCGGACCTGGAGCCTGTTCAAGGAGAGCGTCAACGCCAACGGCGTGATGAAGGTGGTGGTGACGACTGTCGAGTCGATGTCCAACTTCCCGAAAGTGGCCACTGGCGCGACTCTCACCGACGCCACCGGCGGCTCATGGACCGTCGATTCCCTCGTCGTGGAGCTCTCCACCGACAAGGCGACCTGGCTCACGGCGACAGAGAACGGCGACGGTCATTTCACCGTCATGGGTCTCACCGGCCTTGCCGACGGGGTGGCGTCGAACGTCTACGTCAAACTGACGGTCAACGGCTATCCCTACACCACCGACGGCGCCAACGGAAACGGAGCAAACGACTACCAGACCTTCGTCGTCATCCCCGGCGCCATGGGCGCGGGAATGTAGGCGATGCGTCGCCCTACCCTCAACCTGCTGGGGGGGGCGGTCATATTGACCGCCTCCCTCCTTGCGGGGAACGCCCACGCCGCCTCGTGCTGTGGCGGCGGAGGGAGCGCCACCCTGACGCTCCCCAAGTTTTCGGCTTCGATGGTCGGCCTTTCGGTCGACACGGAGACCTATCACGGCTTCTGGGACCAGCAAGGGAAGCGGCGCGACGATCCCCCCGGTTCGACGCTGGTCCAGTACCGGATCAACGCGGGCTACGCCCGACGTCTTACGGACCACTGGCAGGCATCGGTGAACCTCCCCTACGTCCTCAACGACAATCGCTACTCCGGCGTCTCCAGCCACACCCAGGGGCTGGGGGACACCACCGTCGGAATCTGGCGGGAGTTCTTCGACAACATCATGTGCGTCACCAGCGTCGAGACGCTGGAGGATCTCCTGCCAGCCCTCTATGTCGGCGGGGCGCTGACGATCCCCACCGGCATCTCCCCCTACGACGACGTGACCAACAGTTTCGACGTCACCGGGCGGGGTTTCTACCGACTCGACCTGAACCTGCTGGTGGAGAAGACCGTCTATCCCTGGACGGTGACCCTCTCCGGCGGCTACGGCGTCCACTTCGAACGTCCCGTCAACCGGGAGTACGGCGTCTACGTCACCCCCTACACGAAGAAACTGGGAGACCGGTACAACGTCGCTTTCGGCGGTGGCTACACCTGGTTCCTCGGGAACGGCGACATGGTCACCGCCACCGGAACCCTCTCTGACGTTCGGGAGTTCGCCGGAACCATCGACGGCCGCAACGACCCCACCAGCGGACTCTCGTCGCGGCGCTGGTCGCTGGCTCTCGGGTGGAACACCCCCGACCGGGCGTGGGTGGCGGGGGCGTCCTTTAGCCGCTCGTTCCGCACCGACGGGTGGGGCGCCAATTTCCCCATGACCGACATCGTCTCGCTGAGGATAAGCCATGTACTCGATTAAGGCGGGAACCGTCGCCCTGTTGATCCTCCTGACGACCGCCTGCGGCGGCATCACCGACGACCTTCGCCCCTCCGGCGCCGACCAGCGCGGCGGGAACGGGAACGTCGAGCCGACAACGATAGCGAATCTGTCCTTGCCCTCTATCGACGGTGGCGTCATCGATGTCGCCTCCCTGCTGGAGGATCACGATGGCGTGGTCCTCTACTTCACCATGTGGTGTCCGGTGTGCGACAGCCACATGAGCCACCTCCGCTCGGCCCAAACGAGCCGATTCCCACGGGTAGCGTTCGTGCTGGTCGACTACGTCTCCGGCTCGGTGAACGAGGCCCGCATGGCGGCCACTGCGGCCGGATTCGCCGGTCCGCCGTTCATGGTCGCGGCCGACACCGCCGGCGAAGCGGAAGACCGGCTGCAGGCGACCATGGGAACAACCGTGGTGATCGGGCCGGGCATGCGGCTCCTGCTCAACGAGGATTACAAGGACGGCGCAAAGCTTGCCGAAACGTTGGCGGGGCTCTGAATAATTGCGCGAAAAGGTCCCGTTTTTATGTTGACGACTCGGGAGGCCGTTGCTACTATTACGCTTCCTTCGGGGCCGTAGCTCAGCTGGGAGAGCGCTTGAATGGCATTCAAGAGGTCAGGGGTTCGATCCCCCTCGGCTCCACCAATTTTTTCACGCACTTCCAATCCCAGCTCCCCTCGCGCAATCGGTCACTATGACCGATTTGCGACATTCCCGAATTTCAGAAGCCCCTCGCGAAGCGCCGTCACGTCGAACTTGTTCGCGGCGGTCCGTTGGGCGTGGACCTGTCATCCGACGAGGTTTCATGAAACCACGAGGCCATATCATTCAGCGAGAGGGGTTTGGCATAGTAGTATCCCTGCCCGATATCGCACCCCGCTTCACGCAAGGCATCCGAAATCTCAGCCGTCTCCACCCCCTCGGCCACCACATGCAATCCGAGATCGTGCCCCAGACTGATAGAATTCTCCACAATCGCCCGCGCCTTTCTGCTTTGGAAATAGGCGCCGACGAACGACTGGTCGATCTTGAGTTCGGTGATCGGCAACCGCGCCAGTTGCTCGTACATGGCAGAGCCGATGCCGAAATCGTCGATCGACATTTTGAATCCCTTCATGCGGAACCGGGCGATGATATCCAGCGAGAGCCGCATATTCTTCATGACCCCTGTTTCGGTGATCTCCACAATGATCCGGGCCGGATCGACATTCAGGTTTCGTATGCGCTCGTGAAGCGTGTCCGGAAACGCGAGGTCAGAGAGCGAATGGTGCGATATGTTTACCGACAGGGTCGCGCCGGGACTCCACCCGTCCAAGGTATTAAGCTCGACGATGCCACGATCCAGCAACGCCCAGGTGAGCCGGTCGATGAGGTCATACCCCTCCGCCGACTCGATGAAATGGAGGGGGGGAACCATCCCGCGCGTCGGGCTCTCCCATCGGGCGAGCGCCTCGAACCCGACCACCCCACCCGTCTGAAGATGGATCTGGGGCTGATAATGGTAGAGAAACTCCCGCCGCTCGATCCCCCCGGCGATCTCGTCATAGGCGCTCGGCGCGGGCGCCGCTTGCTGCGAGCGGCGCGGCCCCGGCGCCGCTTGAGCGGCCTCCAACGTCTGGGCGAGCTGGCCGACGCGGAACGGTTTGGACAGGTGGCCGATCACGTTCAGACCATGCGCCACGGCCAACTCCCGGGCGGTGTTGAGGACGGCGTCGTCGTATCCGCTCATCAGGACCAGCTTTGGCGTCTGCGGCAGTCCGCCAAGATAGCGCATGATCTCCACGCCGTCGCGGCCCGGCATCATCAGATCAAGCACGAGGACATCGAAGACGCCATTGTCGTACGTCGCCTCGAACCCCGTGGGATCGCTTAGGGTCACCACCTCGTACCCCGCCCCCATGGCCACCTCGGCCACCAGTTCGACCATCGAAGGCTCGTCATCGACCACCAGCAGACGCCGTGGCGTATCTGGAGCGCTCATGAATTCTCTCCCTTCCTGAAAGATTCCGGGGGATCGTCCAAAGTAGCCCGGATCGCCCGCGCCAACTCTTCCCGCCGGTACGGCTTGGCTACTAGGCGGGCCCGCAGCGATCCGCCGCTTTTCGCCTTCAGGGCGGCGTCTGAAAAACCGGAGGTGTAGACGAAGCGGATGGCCGGACGCTTTTCGGCCACCTGCCGGTGAAGCTTCATCCCGTCCATCCCCCCGGGCATAACGATGTCGGTCAGCACGAGCGCGAATCCCCCGTCGGCGAAAAGCGTTTGCAGCGCCTCCTCGCCGCTTCGCGCATACCGGGTAACATAGCCGAGATCGGAGAGGTAGGTCATCGCCACCTCCGCCAGATCTTCCTCGTCGTCCACGACCAGAATGCGCTCATGCCCTCCGACCAAAGCTTGCGGCGCATCCTGTTCACGCGGGGCGACCGTGAGGTCCGTGATAATCGGAAGGTAAATGTGAAAGGAGGTGCCGAATCCCGGCTCACTGTATACCTTGATATGGCCGCCCGACTGCTTGATGAAACCGTGCGCCATGGCAAGCCCGAGACCGGTGCCTTTTCCCTTTTCCTTTGTGGTGAAGAACGGCTCGAAAGCATGCGCCAGAACCTCCGGCGTCATCCCGGAACCGGTGTCGGACACGGAAATCTTCAGGTATCGGCCAGGATTGAAACCGCCGCCGTTGATCCTGACATACCGCTCGTCCAGCGTGTCGATCCCCAGTTCGACCGTCAGGGTTCCTCCATGGGGCATGGCGTCCCGGGCGTTGATGGCCAGGTTGAGGATCACGTTCTCGAACTCGCCCGGATCGAGGAGCGTCACGTCCTTCAGGGGGGGGATATTCATAATGAGCGCAAGATCCCCCTTGAGAATCCGCTCAATCAGCGGTCGGGTCTCGTTCAGAACCTCGCTCAGACAGACCGCCGCCGGAGAGAGGGGCTGTTTTCGCGCGAACGCCAGCAGCCGTTTGGTCAGGTTGGCGCCGTTCAACGCCGCGCGCAACGCGGCGTCGATGCGCTTTTTGACGACCGGATCGTCCTTTGCGGCTAGCTGCATGAGGTCCAGATTGCCGATGATAATTCCCAGCAGGTTGTTGAAATCGTGGGCGACCCCTCCCGTCAACTGGCCGATGGCTTCCATCTTCTGAACCTGCTGGACCCACTGCTCCATCTGGACCTGCTCGGTGACGTCCCTCACAAAGCAGATATCGTCCCGCGTCCCCTCATATTCGCTGGCGCTCATGGTGACCGAGACCAGAATCTTCGATCCGTCCTTTCGCGCCATCTCCAAACGACGCTCCGTGGTTTGGGTCCCGGGGGATACGGACGACTCCCGGGCGATCCGGGCGCGCCACTCGCCCGCCTCCTCGCCCAACGCCTCCCACGCCAGATCCCGCATGCCGTCGGGGGGATAGCCGAGCATCTCCTCAGCCCGCCGGTTCGCATAGCGAACGCGCCCCGTTCCTTCGATGACAAAAATGCCGTCCGGCGCTGTCGCGACCAGCGTCTCGAACCGCTGCTCCTGTATGGTCAACGCCTCCTGGATCTGGCCGCGGGCCGCATGCTCCTCCGAGAGAGCGACTGTACGCTTCTCCAGCAGACGCTTCAGATTTTCCTGCAACCGCGCCCGCGCCAGCGCCACGGTGACCTGGTGACCGACGGTCAGAAGGGCGTCGCGATCCTCATCGGGCAGCCGTCCGTCACCTGGTCCGATCAGGCACAGAACCCCCACACGACCGTCACCGGACCGGAGCGGGATGAAGGCGTGAAACCGGGGCCCCTGCGTGTCTGGGTTTACGGTCAGCCGATCACAGCGCCGGTTGAGCGCCCTCTCCTCGTCCGAAGCGTCGCTTTCGTGGCAGACGCACCGGTTCTCCTCCGCCCCTTCGCCCCGAAGGGGCTCCGGCAGGTTGCGGGAGGCCACCATCCGCCAGTCCCCCCGATGATCGACGAGGCTGATCCATCCTCCTTGAACGCCGGGCAGATCGAGCGCCAGCTCCATGGCGTTTTCGGCCACATCCATTTCGCTGGTGGCGTGGTTGAGCCCCTCGGCGATTTTGAACAGGCTGGTAAGTTGCAGATTGCGCCGCTCCAGCGCCTCCTGCCGCTCCCGCAATTCGGTGTTCAGCTCCACCGACTGCTCGTAGGTCGAAATCAGCAGGTCGAGAATCTGTTGGCGCTCGCTGTTGATGAAGTAGCGTCGCCCTTGAAGCTCGATCTCCAGACCGGCGCTCACCCGTTCGCCGCGCCGCATCTCGGTGGCGTGGAGCATATAGGCGACCCGGTCCATCAGATACTGCGCCCGGTAAGGCTTCTGGATGAAATTGTCCGCCCCCACCTCCAGACCGCGGGCGATGTCCGACGGGTCGGACAGGTGGGTGAGCAGGATCACCGGCACGGATCGAAGGGCGGGATCTTCCTTGAGCGCGCGGCAGAGGGCGTAGCCGTCCATCTGGGGCATCACGATGTCGGTAATGACCAGGGAGGGACGTTGTCGCCGGGCCTCGGCCAGCGCCTTCAGTCCGTCGCCCACCACCCGCACCGACCATCCCGCCTGCTCCAGAACGGCCTGAATCTTTGCGGCCTGGGTCTGGCTGTCTTCCGCCACCAGGATGTCGAAGGCGGGGGCCGTCACAACATCTTCATCGCCCAACATGATGTTCGCTCCTTTCACCGTCGTTCGCGCCGACAAGGCCCGGCAACTCCCGACCGATCATCGGTGGGGACAGAATCTTCATCGCCGCCCCCAGCCGGATGGCGGCCTGGGGCATGCCGTAGACTATCGAGCTCTCCTCGTCCTGGCAGATGGTGGTCGCCCCCCGCTCCCGCATCGCCAAGAGCCCGACGGCGCCGTCTTCCCCCATCCCGGTCAGGAGGATCCCTACCGCATCGGGACCATACGCGCGCGCCACCGATTCAAACAGCAGTGTCACCGAAGGGGAGTAACCGGCGCCCGCATCGGCAGGCCGTAGCGAAAGAATTCCTCTGGCGGCCAGCGTCATCTGAAAGCCGGCGGGGGCCACATACACGGTCCCGGGGGCCAACAG
>JADGCD010000001.1 GCA_015229165.1 Nitrospinota bacterium
TTTTCGCCATCCTGATGACCCCCCGTGAAGAGAATCCGCAGATCGTGGTGCCGGGGGAGAGGGGCTCTTCCGGGGTCAGTCCCAGCAGGGCGGCGAGCCGCTCCAGCGCGCTCTGCCGCTGGGCGCGGGCCACATTCATCTCCTGCCGGACCCTGTCGTGGTTGATGGTCATGTCCAGACTGTCGGTCCGGTGGGCCAGTCCGGCCTCTTCCCGGTCACCGGTTACTTTCATGCTCTCACGGGCCAGTTCGAGGCTCGCCTCCAGCGCCGCGACATTCCGGTCGGCCAGCCAAAGGGCCATCCACGCGTCGATGACCCGATAGACCAACTGGCTGCGGGCGCCCTGAGCCATGCTTTCGGCGGCATGGGCGTCGGAGCGGGCGGCCTTGAAACCGTAGTAAATCTGCCCCCCGGCGAATATCGGCTGACGGACCGCGAGGGTGGTTCGCCAGTTTTCGTACGAGTCGGGATTGTTCAGGCGGGCCGGATCAAAATCGGCCTGCGTCACCGATTCCCGTTGGAGCCTCATGCCGAAGACATTGAGGGGGGAGTCGGTCTTGACGTAGCTCTCCGACACCGTGACTTCGGGCCCGAACTTTGAAAGGGCGGAGCGCGAAAGGTAGCGGGCCGCCTCGCCGCGGGCGTCGGTCGCCAAAAGGTCTGGGTTGCGGGCGAGGGCGGTTTCAATGGCTTGGCCAAGGGTCATGGCGTGGCCGACGTCGGCCGATGCCATCGACCCGAGCAGGAACACGAGCGTGATGACGGTTCGCATGGCAGCCCTTCGATAAAGGTTAGTCGGTGACGGTGTCCAGGAGCTGGGCCAGAACCGGCTTCGGGACGGCGCCGACCACCTGGTCGACAGGAACGCCGTTGTGAAAGAGAATCAGCGTCGGGATCCCCCTGATACCATACTTCGCCGGAACATGGTGGGCAGCCTCGGTGTCACACTTGGCGATCTTTACTTTGCCGACATATTCATCGGCCAGTTGGTCGATTGTCGGCGCCACCATCCGGCAGGGGCCGCACCATTCGGCCCAGAAATCGACCAGCACCGGCAGGGAAGATTCGATGACTTCCTTCTGGAAATTGGCATCGTCCACATGGACAACGTTTTTGCTCGCCATGGCATCATTCTCCCGTTCAGTTAGAGGTGGTAAGAGACACGTCGCACGAGGAGCGCATCCCGAGCTTTTTCAAGATAACGGTCATGGGGCAAAATCGGGTGAAACCGTACTGAAACAGGTTCAACCCGACAAAGGCGGTCAGGAAGAGCCAGTAGGGGTGGTGAAACACTCCCAACGCCAGCGAACCCATGATGAAAAAACCGGCCATAACGTGAACCATATCTTCAGCGCGCATCGGATACTCCCAGTTGCAAGTCAATAGCTACACGCTTGTCCTTCAAAATGCGGGCCAAAGGGTGTACTTAGATAAGATGATGAAAAATAATGCGAATAATGATGCGCACCTTTGGTGAGACAGATGTCCGCGTTGCAATAAAACAATTCTGTCCAGCAACATGCATCATTATGCAACGATGTACATGCCTTGGAGCCGCATTCAGTGGGAAGCGACGGTAAGGAAGGCGGGAAGATGCTCTCTGCGGGGCAGGCGGAACGGGGTAACAGGCATGCGATGATGCGTCAGATAGTTTACATAATATATCTTATCGGAATATGCGTTTTGGGGGCATTCCTTGACTTTGACGGCTTATCCTACTATTTATAGTGAACTTAATCGTGGAGCGCCTGATGGATCAATTGAAATATTTCTGGAACACGTACGATTTCGACCGGGTGATGAGCTGGATCGGAACTGCCCTGCGCGATCCGCTGGGTACTCTCATGAATCCGTGGATTCTTGCGCCCATCGTGATCATTATCGGGCTCTTCGTTAATCAGAAGACCGCCGGTCTCGGACAAAAGCTCATTATTGGCGTCCCGGCCATCGGTTACCTCTTTATCACGCTGACTGTTCTGCACAACGACTCGATCTCGCAACCGGGTCCGTTCATGATGGGCTTGGGCGCCATGTTGATTATCGTCGGATGGTTCATATGGGACCGCCTGATGAAAGGCTGAGATTTGGCTTACTGATCCATTTTGCCGAAATCTGACGGTCGAATATCGTCCAGCCATCTCTTGAACTGCTCTTCATCCTCCGGCGGTTGAACGGCGCCCTGCTTGTTCAATTCGCTGTTGTTCTTCGCCTCTTCCAGCACCGATGCCCGGACGTAGATCGGGCAACCAACCCGTAACGCAATGGCGATGGCGTCCGATGGCCTCGAATCGACTTCAATCTCCCCTGTTTCGACTTGCAATGAAAGCTTTGCGTAAAACGTATTGTCTTTCAAATCATTAACGGTGACGTGCTGAAGTGTCGCTTTAAGCGCATCCAGCAGGTTCTTGATCAGGT
The DNA here is from genome assembly GCA_015229165.1 of Nitrospinota bacterium. Taxonomy (GTDB): domain Bacteria; phylum Nitrospinota_A; class UBA7883; order UBA7883; family JADGGD01; genus JADGCD01. Next base: position 2,416 of record JADGCD010000001.1, read on the forward strand.
CGTGGGTCATCGGACGGGGGGTGACGACCGTCTCCATTTCCAGTGCGATGGCGGTCGCCTCAGGGTAGCCGACCCAGATCGGAAGGGAGCGCCCTCCGGCTTCGTCTTTGAGGATGATGATCGGCGTGTTGCTCAGGGGGTCGAAGACAAGCCCGTCCACTTTCATTCTTACCCGCTCGTCTGCTTGGCTCATTCCCTCACTCCTTGCAAGGCCAGTGACGACCGCTCCGATATGCCGCTCGTGTCCGATTCTCCTTCGAGGCTGAACTGTCGGCTCGCCACGATCCGGACCGGAACGAACTGCCCCGTCAAATCGCACGCACTGGTGATGTTGACGGTAATGTTCTGCGGGGTCCGTCCGGCATAGCGATGATCGTCCTTCCGGCTGGGGCCGTCGACCAGGATAACGGTCTCCTCCCCTACCCGCGCCGCGAGCCGCTGGCCGGTGATTTCCTTTTGTCGTCGCTGAACGATCTCGAATCGTCGCTGGGCGACGTCGGGGTCGACCGCCTCCGGCAGCGTGGCCGCCGGGGTCCCTGGACGGGGCGAATACTTGAACAGGTAGATGTTGTCGAACTGCGCCCGGTCAAGCGCTACCAGTGTCGCCTCGAACTCTGAATCGCTCTCGCCCGGAAAACCGACGATGACATCGGCGGTTAGCGAAAGATCGGGGACCGCTCGCCGCAGACGTTCGACCCGGTTGAAATAGTGCTGGACCGTATAGCCCCGGTCCATGGCGGCCAGTATCCGGTCGGCGCCTGACTGGATCGGCAGATGGAGCGCCGGGGTCACCGACCGGAGCGACCCCATGGCGTCGATGAGCCGGTCGGAGAGGTCTTTCGGATGGGAGGTCATGAAGCGGACCCAGGGGATCGACGATTCGCTGTCGATACGGGCCAGCAACGTGGCAAAGTCGGCGGTGGGAACGAGCCCTTTGCCGTACGAGTTGACGTTTTGCCCCAATAACCAGATTTCCTTGTACCCCCGCTCGCCAAGCTCCACCGCCTCCCGCACCACGGTATCCATGGGTCGGGACTGCTCGGCGCCACGGGTCGTGGGGACGATGCAGTAGCTGCACCGGTTGTCGCACCCTCGCATGATGGAGATCCAGCCGGTGACGGCGGAGCTGCGACGCATGGGATAGTCGTCGTAATCGTCGCTCTCACCGACGTCGATTTGCCGGTGGCCGGTCTCCTGATAGGTTTTCAGAAGTGTCGGGAAACGGTCGATGGCCCGGGTGCCGAAGACCACATCGACTAGGGGGGCGCGGCGGACGATGCCGTCGGCCAATTCCTGCGCGATGCAGCCGCCGACGCAAAGGGTCATCTGGGGATTTTTCGACTTCATCGGGCCGAGCCGCCCCATCAGGGAGAAGAACTTTTGCTCCGCCTTGTCCCGCACGGCGCAAGTGTTCACCACCACCACGTCGGCCCCCTCCACCGTGTCGGTGTAGTCGTAATCGTCCGCCAGCAGCCCCGAGACCCACTCGGAGTCGGACCGGTTCATTTGGCAGCCGAGGGTGATGATGGCCAGTTTCTTCTTCACGGTATCCTGCGGTCTTGGACCATCTCCCAAGTATACCTCCCTTTTTCGAAGGTCGGTAGCGGTCCTCCCTCTTTGGTTACGGTTGTGTTAGAGTCGCTTCGATGAGCGCCTACAGCCTGCTCCCCGGCTTCCCGCCGGTCATCGGTGTGACCTGTGGCGAAGGGCATTTCCGGAAGAGCCGTCGTCGGCTTGCTTCTCCCCTCTTCCCGGTCGGCCTCGCCACCCTCGGCTGTATCGTCGATTTTTTCTGGCTCTTGCCCGACGCCGTCGTTTCACTCTACCTCCCCGTGGGGCTTTTCAACGTGGTCGCCGCATGGGGGGTGACCGTCTTCACTGCACGATTACGCGACCGTCTTTTCCCGCTTCCCCGCCGCTGTCCGACCTGCCAAGGCCGGCTCGAACAATTCCGTGCGACCACAGACGAAGTGGGTGGCCCGACGGTTGTCGAAATAGTGTCTGCAGGAATCTTTGTTATTCCACATCTTGCGATGTTGTTCTTAATCTAGTCTCTATGCGTTGCATCATTGCAACATAGCGGCTACCATAAGGCTATGGAGCGCGAATCGTTCGAAACATGCTTGGCCTACAAGGAAAATCTTGAGGCGGTCTTCAACGCCGTCTATGACGGAATCGTTTCGCTGACCCCCGAGCTGGCGGTGGTCAACATGAACGAGGCTGCGGAAACGTTCTTCGGCGTCACCCGGGAGCAGGTGAAGGGGCGCTCCTGCTTCTGCGAGGAGATGCTCCCCGACCTGCGGGACATACTAGTGAACGCTCTCACCCGTGCGACCCCCATAAAGAATTTCTCCATCCGGTTCACCGACCGGACCGGCGACGACCGGACCGCCATCATCTCCACCGCCCTTCTCCACGACCAGAAAGGGGCGGTCAACGGCATTGTTCTGATCCTCCACGACATTTCGGAGATTCGCAGGCTCCAGATGCGTTTCGAGGAGCATCCCGCCTACCACCGTCTCATCGGGCGCAACGGGCGGATGCAGGAAATCTACACCCTGATACGCAAAGTCGCCTCCGCCGAAGCGCCGGTGCTGATCGAAGGGGAATCGGGCTCGGGCAAAGGGCTCATCGCCGAGGCGATCCACCACCTCTCCAGCCGACGCGACGGCCCCTTTGTGAAGGTCAACTGCGCCGCGCTGTCGGAGTCGCTGCTGGAGTCAGAGCTGTTCGGCCATGTGAAAGGCGCCTTCACCGGCGCCATTCGGGACCGGATCGGCCGGTTCGAAGTGGCCAACGGCGGGACCATTTTTCTGGACGAGATCGGTGAGATTCCCCCCGCCACCCAGATAAAACTGCTGACCACCCTCCAGGACAAGATTATCGAACGGGTCGGCGACACCGCACCGGTCAAGGTGGACGTTCGGATCGTCTCCGCGACGAACCGGCGGCTCAGAGAGTTGGTGGAGGAAAAGGTTTTTCGTGAAGACCTCTATTACCGACTGAAGGTGGTTCGCATCGAAGCCCCTCCCCTGCGCGAGCGGGCCGATGACATTCCGTTGCTCGTCTCCTATTTCGTCGAACGGCAACGCAAGGAGACCGGCAAGAGCATCACCGCCGTCACTGACGAGGCGATGCGCCGTCTGGTCCGCTACCGGTGGCCGGGGAACGTTCGGGAGCTGGAAAACGCCATCGCCCAGGCGTTTGTGCTGGCGGAGCGGGAGGTGATCACCCCCGACGACCTGCCGGAAGAGGTTCTGGCCTCCCCTCCCCTCGCCCCGTCAACGCCCGATCGGTATGCGCAGGCCGTCGTTCTCCCCGACGACCGGACGGCGATCGTCGAAGCCCTCCAGCGCGCCGGGGGAAAGAAGGGGGAGGCGGCCCGTCTCCTCGACATGGACCGGACGACGTTGTGGCGGAAGATGAGGCGCTACGGGCTGGATTGAAGCGCGGGGCGTGGTCGGTCGATGACCGCCCCTCAGATGTCCAGTTCGCCCCCCGACGAGACGAAGGCGGCGGAGTTTTGCTCCAGAAACTCGTAGCGGGCGGAGGCGTCTTTTCCCATCAGGCGGCTGAAGGCGGCGTCGGCGGCAAGGGCGTTCTCGACGGTCACCTGTAACAGCCGCCGTCTGCTCCGGTCCATGGTGGTTTCCTTGAGGATGTTCATCGGCATCTCGCCGAGCCCCTTGAACCGGGAGATCTGCGGCTTCACGTTCCCCGGCGCGTCGGCCAGTATCCGGTCCCGCTCGGCGTCGTCGAGGGCGTAGCGAACGTCTTTGCCCAGCTCGATCTTGAAAAGGGGCGGCTGGGCCAGGTAGATATGCCCCTTCTCTACCAGCTTAGGCATGAAGCGAAAGAAGAACGTCAGCAGCAGCGCGGAGATGTGGGCGCCATCGACATCGGCGTCGGTCATGATGACGATCCGGTCGTAGCGGAGCTTGCTGTAGTCGAATTCTTTTCCCATCCCGGTGCCGATGGAGATGGTCAACGATTTCACTTCGTTGTTGGCGGCCAGTTTCTCCGCCGTGGCGTTCTCGACGTTCAGGATTTTCCCCCGCAACGGCAGCACCGCCTGCGTGCGCCGGTCCCGGGCTTGTTTCGACGATCCCCCCGCCGAGTCCCCTTCGACGATGAAGAGTTCGGTTTCCGACGGGTCGGTGGAGGAGCAGTCGGCCAGCTTTCCCGGCAACGTCAGCCGGTGGGAGATGGCGGTCTTTCGCATGACCGAATCTTTGGCCGAGCGACTGGCCATCCGGGCCTGCGCCGCCAGCGCCACGCGCGCCATGATCTCTTCGCCGGTGGTCGGCTGCTCCAGCAGGAACCGCTCGAAGGCCGTGCGAACGGCGTTATCGACCCAGGTGGCCGCTTCCGGGTTGTTGAGTTTCTCTTTGGTCTGTCCCTGGAACTGGGGGTTTGAGAGATAGACCGAGAGGACGGCGACGAGCCCCTCTTTCACATCCTCGGCGGTGGCGGCGAGGTTCTTGTACTTCGCGCTACGCCCCATGTGTGTGCGCAACGTCTTGGCCAGCGCCGCCCGGAGGCCGTTTTCGTGGGCGCCCCCTTCGGAGGTATAGACCGAGTTGGCATAGGAGAACACCGACGTTTCGGTCTGCTCGGTCCACTGGAGAGCCACCTCCACCGCCATCCCGTTCTTGTCGGCGAAATGGAACGCCCCTCCCCCCACCGGCTTTCGCCCCTTGAGCAATTTGGCGAGGTAGTCCTTCACCCCGTTGGGATAGTGAAAGGTATGTTTCTCCTGCGTCCGCCGGTCGATGACGTCGATGGTAAGGCGGGCGTTCAGAAAGGCTTTTGTCTCCGCCCGCTCCAAAATCGACTTCAACGTGAAGGTGGTGCGGGGGAATATCTGACTGTCCGGCAGGAAGGTGACGGTGGTGCCGTGTACTCCCTTCGCCACGTCTCCCAGCCGTTTCAACTTCCCGACCGTCAGCCCCCGGGAGAACTCCATCATGAAGTGTCCCCCGTCGCGGCGGACGTCGATGACGGTCTTTTCCGATAGGGCGTTGACGACCGATACGCCGACGCCGTGCAGGCCGCCGGAGGTGTTGTAAGTTTTGTTCGAGAACTTGGCGCCGGAATGGAGCGTGGTGAGAATCACCTCCAACGCCGGTTTGTTGTACTTCGGATGCTTGTCCACCGGGATGCCCCGCCCGTTGTCATCCACCGAGCAGGTTCCGTCCTCGCCGAGGGTGACGACGATATGGTCGCAGTAGCCGTTGACCGCTTCGTCCACGGCGTTGTCGAGCGCCTCCCACACCAGATGGTGCAGACCGTTGGTGTCGGTGCCGCCGATGTACATGCCGGGGCGGACCCGGACCGGCTCCAGCCCTTCGAGGACTTCGATATGTTTCGCCGAGTAGCCTTGATCGGACATGTTCTCTTTCGTTTCCTATGACCGGGCCAGTCCGAAAATCTTCTTCTTGGGGGCGCCGACCTTTTTCCCCACCTGCCCCCGCTCCCCTTTGGGGAGTTCGGAGAACTTGAGGGTATCGTCCTTCCCCGCCTGATACATCAGGGTCACCTTGTCGTTCTTCGCCAGCAGCCGCGCCGCAAGTACCCGCTCGCCGTCATGAAGTTTGACCAGCCGCGCGCCCAGCCCCGGCCCGGAGAGTTGCGGTACCTGCTCCACATCGTACAGGAGCCCGTAGCCGTCGCTCGACAGGAGGAAAAGATTTCGCTTGGCCCCGATCAGCGTGACGGAATAGGCGGCGTCGTCCTCCCGCACGTTGGCGAGCTTGCGGCCGTTCCGGTTGGTGGCGCCCAGCGTCTCCACCGGGAAGCGGAATCCCATCCCCTGTTCGGAGACGAAAAGCAGCTCCCCTCTGCCGTCGAGGATTTCGCCGTAGATGCCGCCCACATCCTGATCTTTAAGCTGGTCGAAAAGCCCCCGCTGGGCCCGCAGGTTCGCCTCGTCGCTCTCTTTCCCTTTTTCGACCGGCGTCAAAAGTCCCATGACGGCGATGATCCGCTCCCCGTCGGAGAACTTGAAGGCGGCCTGCACCGGCTCGCCGAACCCGGTGGTCGGAGTCAAGTCGAGGGCGCGGCTCGAGTAGAACTTCCCGGCGGAGGTGAAGTAAAGCACCAGATCGCGGGTGTTCAGCGGGAGCCACGCCAGCAGCGAGTCCCCTTCCTTGAACCGGAGCGATTCGGGATTGCTCACCTGTTTCATCCGGCGGACCCACCCCTGCCGCGAGACGATGACGTGGGTGTCTTCGTGCTGGATGAACTCCTCGGCGTCGTATTCCGGCACCACCTTCTCCGACGCCACGATCTTCGAGCGGCGCTTGTCGCCATAGGTGGTCTTGATATCGATCAGCTCTTTGCGGACCAGGCGCCACATCAGCTTTTCGGAACCGAGCACCCGCTGAATCTCCTCCCGCTCGGCCTCTTTCTCCGCCTTTTCCTGACGGATCTTGTTGATCTCCAGCCCCACCAGCGCCGCCAGCCTAAGGTCGAGGATGGCGTTGGCCTGAATCTCGTCCAGCCCGAAATGGGCCATCAGCCCCTTGCGCGCCTCGTCCCGGGTTTTGGAGTGGCGGATGATCTTGATGGCGGTGTCCAGATCGTCGTAGATCTTCGCCAACGCTTCGAGGATGTGGAGCCGCTCCTTAATGAGTCGCAGGTCGTAGGTGAGGCGACGACCCACCACGTCGTAGCGAAAGTCGAGAAAGGCCCGGAGCATCTGCACCAAGTTGTGCCGCACCGGCGTCGCCTGCGCCGTCAGGGCGGTCAGGTTCACCGGGAAACTGTACTGAAGCTCCGTATGCTTGAAGAGATAGGCCATGAGCCGGGCCGGATCGACATTCTGCGACCGGGGCTCCAGCACGACCCGGATCTCCTCGGTCGACTCGTCGCGGACATCGACGAGATCGGGCATCTTCTTGTTGATGATCAGCTCGGCGATCTTTTCGATCAGCTTGCTCTTGTTGACCGTGTAGGGGATGGAGGTGACGACGATCTGCCATTTCCCCCGCTCCAGTTCCTCCCTGCTCCACTCGGCCTGGACCTTGACCGCGCCGCGACCGGTCTCGTAAATCTCGCGGATTTCCCGCTTGGTGGCCACGATCTCGGCCCCGGTGGGAAAGTCGGGCCCCTTGATGTGGCGCATCACGCCGGTCAGGTCGATGGTCGGCTCTTCGATCATCGCCACCAGCGCGTCAATCACTTCGTTCAGGTTGTGGGGGGGGATGTTGGTGGCGAGCCCGACGGCGATGCCGGAGGAGCCGTTGACCAGAAGGTTCGGGAACCGGGCCGGAAGGAGTTTTGGCTCCTTGTTCTGCTGGTCGTAGGTGTCGGTGAAGTCGACCGTCTCCTGCTTGAGCTCCGTCAGCAATTCGCCCGCCAGCGCCGTCAGCCGGGCCTCGGTGTACCGCATGGCCGCCGCCGAATCGCCGTCGATGTTGCCGAAGTTCCCCTGCCCGTCCACCAGCGGATAGCGCAGGGAAAAATCCTGCGCCAGACGGACCATCGTCTCGTAGATCGCCGTATCGCCGTGGGGATGGTATTTACCGATGACGTCACCGACCACGGTGGCCGATTTCCGATAGCGGGCCTCGTGTCCCAGACGGAGCTGATGCATGGCGAAGAGGACCCGACGGTGGACTGGCTTCAGGCCGTCCCGCACGTCGGGCAAGGCGCGGGAAACGATGGTCGACAGGGCATAGGAGAGGAACCGGTTCTCCAACTCGTACTGGATATCGGTAGGGACGATCTCCCCACCGGGGCCGTCGTCGGTGTCGCTTCCTCGTCTCTTTCGTGCCATCGTGTTGTGCCGGTCGTTGGGTCGTAAGTGGAGGCTCAATATATACAAGTCAATGGACAGAGGCAATAACGACCCTGCCGCTCTTTTCGGAAAAACGGACAAACGATTGATTCCACGCCCTGCATGGGCGATTATCTACGGGGGATCGTATCCCCTTGTCCATCAACCTACGAGGCGCCACACCTGTATGAGCGGCATTCGCATCGGTCACGGCTTCGATGTCCATCGCCTCGTTTCCGGAAGGAAGCTGATCCTCTGCGGCGTTCCGGTTCCCCACGAAACCGGTCTCGACGGCCACTCCGACGCCGACGTGGCGACCCACGCCCTGTGCGACGCCCTGCTAGGGGCGGCGGCCCTGGGCGACTTGGGGAAACATTTCCCCGACACCGACCCGGCCTATCGGGGGATTTCGTCCCTCAATCTTCTTTCGACGGTCAGCCAGCGGGTGCGGGACATGGGGTACGCCGTCACCAACATCGACGTCACCATCGCCGCCGAAGCGCCGAAGCTTGCGCCCCATATCGCCGCCATGCGGCAGAATCTCTCTTCCGCGCTCGGCGTGGACATCGAGCAGGTCTCCGTCAAAGCCACCACCACCGAAGGGCTCGGCTACACCGGTCGCCGGGAAGGGATCGCCGCTTGGGGGGTCGCCCTTATCGAGACGGTAGGGAGCGGCATCTGACCCCATGTCAGTTCGCGTTCGTTTCGCCCCCTCCCCCACCGGCGCCATGCATGTGGGGAACCTTCGCACCGCCCTCTTCAACCGGCTCTTCGCCCTCCGCCACGGCGGAACCCTGATCCTGCGGATCGAAGACACCGATCGGGCGCGCCACGACCCGCTGGCCGAGCGGACGATTCTCGACGCCCTCACCCGACTCGGCATCGGCTGGGACGAAGGCCCCTACCGGCAGAGCGAGCGGCTCGACCTCTACCGGGACGCCGTCGAAAGGCTGGCCGCCGACGGGAAGGTCTACCGCTGCTTCTGCACAGAAGGGGAATTGGAGTCCGACCGGGCCGCCGCCGTCGCCGCAGGCAAGCCCCCCCGCTATTCCGGTCGTTGCCGCACGACGCCCCCCTCCAACGTCGGCGACGCCCCCTTCGTGTGGCGGTTCATGACCGGCGACCGTCCCGTCAGCTTTGACGACGGGGTGCGGGGAAACGTGACCTTCTCCTCCGCCGACTTCGGCGACTTCCCGGTGGCCCGCTCCGACGGTTCGCCACTTTTTCTGTTCGCTTCGGCGGTGGACGACGCCGAGATGCGCATCACCGACGTCATCCGGGGGGAGGACCACCTCTCCAACACCCCTCGCCAGCTCATGCTGTTCGAGGCGCTGGGCGTACCGGCGCCCCGTTACCATCACCTGCCGATCATCGTCGACGACGAGGGGAAAAAACTTTCGAAACGGAAGGGCGCCATCGACCCGGCGGCCTTGCTGGACGAAGGATTCCTGCCGGAGTCGATCGTCACTGGCGTGGCGTTGCTCGGCTGGGCCGGGATCGACGGGAAAGAGGCGCTGAACATCGAAGAGATGGCTACCCGGTTCGACATCGGCGCCGTCTCCCGCTCCCCCTCCCGCTACGACTTCCCCCGGATCGATCATCTGAACGTCACCTTGCTGAAGGAGACCGGCGGCGCGTCGCTCGTCCCGCTGTTTGCGGCGCATGGTCTGACCTTCGGTGGCATCGACCCGGTGACGGTGGCCCGTCTGGTGGCAGGGACCGTCAAGCGGACCGACGAGGCGATTCCCTTCGCGCTACAGTTCGCCCGTCCGCTCCCCCCCGACGACGAGGCGGCGGCGTTGCTTGCGGATCCGGCGGCGCGGGGGGTCGTCGAAGCGGCGCTGGATGCGGTCGGCGGCGGTTACGACGCTGTGATAGAATCATCCCGCTCGAAGACCGGCGCAAAAGGGAAAGCCCTTTTTGCGCCTCTCCGGGCGGCCCTGACCGGTCGTTTGACCGGCCCCAACCTCAAAGATCTGTTCGACACGCTCGGATCGGCCGCGCTGGCTGAACGGCTCTCTCTCACGGTGAACCGATGGCGCTCGTAGTTTTCAATACCCTGACCCAGAAAAAAGAACCGTTCGTTCCGCTTAATCCCCCCAAGGTGGGGATGTATGTCTGCGGCGTCACCGTCTACGACCTCTGCCACATCGGGCACGCCCGGGCTGGGGTGGTTTTCGACGTGATCTCCCGCTACCTGCGGTTCTCCGGTTACGACGTCACCTATGTCCGCAACATCACCGACATTGACGACAAGATCATCCAGCGGGCCAACGAACGGGGCGTGTCGTGGGACGGTCTGGCCGCCACCTTCACCGACGCCCTGCACGACGACATGGGAAAGCTCGGCATGGCCGACCCGGACATCGAGCCGAAGGCGACCGACCATATCGTCGAGATGCTGGCGATGATCGGAACCCTGGTCGAAAAGGGACACGCCTACGAGAGCGGCGGATCGGTCTGGTTCGCCGTGAAGAGCTTCGCCCCCTACGGGGTCCTCTCCAAGCGGGAGCTGGACGACCTGATGGCGGGCGCCCGTGTCGATGTCAACGAGGCCAAGCACGACCCGCTCGACTTCGTCCTCTGGAAGGGAAGCAAGCCGGGCGAACCGTCGTGGGAATCCCCCTGGGGGCCGGGGCGACCCGGCTGGCACATCGAATGCTCCGCCATGGGGAAGAAGTATCTGGGCGAGATCTTCGATATCCACGGCGGCGGCAAGGATCTGGTCTTCCCCCACCACGAGAACGAGATCGCCCAGTCCCACGCCTGCTCCGGCGTGGCTCCGGTCCGCTACTGGCTCCACAACGGCTTCGTGACCGTCAACGAAGAGAAAATGAGCAAGTCGCTGGGGAACTTCTTCACCATCCGCGACCTGATGGCCAACCACGACCCGGAGGCGCTGCGCTTCTTTCTGCTGGGCGCCCATTACCGGAGCCCGATGGATTTCGCCGACCGGTATCTGGTCGAGTCGTACAAGAGCGTGGCCCGGTTCTACGACCTCTTCGCCGCCATCGACACTATGGATGAGTCTTCGGCGGGGGACGACGCAGGGATGGTGGACGCCTTCACCCGGGCCATGGACGACGATTTCAACACCGCCACCGCCGTGGCCCTGCTCAACGGCGAGCTGCGCCGCCTCAACACGCTCCGGTTCGACCTGCCGAAGATGAAGAAGAAGCCGGACCAATACCGGATGGGGCTGGAGAGCCTGTTGGCGGGGACCGCCACGGTGCGCCGTCTCGGCGGCGTGCTGGGGCTGTTCACACGCAAGGCCGCCGATTTCGTGGCCGAAGCCAAAGCGAAGAAGCTGGTCGAGGCGGGTCTTTCCGCAGACGAGCTGGACGGTATGCTGGTCGCCCGGACCGCCGCCAGGGGGCGGAAAGATTTCACCACCTCCGACCGGATCCGGGACGAACTGGCCGCCAAGGGGATTCTTCTCCAGGACGGCCCCGCCGGGACCGACTGGTCGGTTTCGTTCGAGTAAGGGGGCGCCATGAGTCAGGACAAACGCCGCAAGCCGTTCCGGGGCGCCAAGAAAAAGCCGGGAGCCGCCATGCGGGCCGCCATCGAAAAATCGACCCTCCCCATCAAGGGGATCCCCGGCGCCCAGGGGGGGGGGAGCTTCTCTACGGGGTCAACCCGATCATGGAGGCGCTCAAGGCGGGCCGCCGGAAGTTCTTCCGGATCGTGGTCAAGGAAGGGCCGATCAAGAGCCCCCAGATCAAGGAAGTCTTGGAAGAGGCGCTGCGCCGCCATGTGCCGCTGGTGGAAGGGTCGATGGAGGAGATCGCCCAGACCGTCGGCGCCGAGGGGCATCAGGGGATCGTGGCGCTGGTGACCTCCCTTCCCTACACCCGGTTCGACACGCTGGAGGAGCGGCTGGAAAAGCTCGACGACCCCTTCGTGGTCCTGCTCGACGGTGTCACCGATCCGCGCAACTTCGGCGCCGTCATCCGCTCGGCGGAGGCGATGGGCGCCGAAGCGGTCATCTTCCCCGCCCACCGGGCCGCCTCCTACACCCCCACGGCGGCCAAGACCAGCGCCGGGGCGGGCGAACGGATGACGCTTGTGCAGGTTCCCAACATCGCAGAGGCGGTCCGAAAGCTCCGGGAGGAATCGGGGTTCTACGCGGTCGCCTTCGAGGGAGACGCGGGAGAGAGCGTCACCCGGCTGCCGTCGGGGAAGCTTGCCATCGTGATGGGGGACGAAGGGACCGGCGTCCGCCCCCTGACCCGCAAGCGGTGCGACGCTCTGGTTTCCATACCGATGAAAGGGACCGTCGGGTCGCTCAACATCGCCTCCGCCGCCTCCATCGCCTGTTTTCTCGCCTCTACCCGGTCGAAAGGGTGACCGGGCCCACCGTCCGGTTGGCGTATAATAAGACGTTATGAAGGTAAGGCCCATCATCGTCGCCCTGTGGCTTGTCGCCGCTTCAGCGACCGGGTGTGACGTCCACGGCGCCACGGAGAGCCCGCCTGCCGAGGCCGGGTTCTGCGGCGGCTCCACCGACGACGCCTGCGCCACGGATGACGATTGCCTGGCCGCCGGATGCTCCGGCCAACTGTGCCAGTCGGCGGCGCGGGAACAGCCCGCCACGACGTGTGAATGGAAAGAGTGTTACGACGCCTCCCGCTACGGGCTGTCCTGCGGCTGCGACGCCGGGGCCTGCCGGTGGCACGGAGACGGGGAAGGAACCGCGCCATGAGCAGTATCGTGTCAGACGAAATCGCCGAATATCAGGGCAAAATCCGCTCGTTGCTGAAGGAACGCAACGCCATCCTGCTGGCACACAACTACCAGCGGGACGAGATTCAGGAGGTCGCCGACATCGCCGGCGACTCGCTGGAGCTCTCCCGCAAGGCGGCCGAAACCGACGCCGACGTTATCGTTTTCTGCGGGGTTCATTTCATGGCCGAGTCGGCGGCGATCCTCTCGCCGCAGAAGACCGTCCTCCTCCCCCGGATGGAGGCAGGATGCCCCATGGCCGACATGATCACCCCCGAGAAGCTGCGGCGAAAGCGGGAAGAACTGGGGCCCGACGTTCCGGTGGTCACCTACGTCAACTCTTCGGCGGCGGTGAAGGCCGAGTCGGACATCTGCTGCACCTCTGCCAACGCAGTGGCGGTGGTCGAGTCCCTTTCCGCCGACCGGGTCTTCATGACCCCCGACCAGAACCTGGCCAAGTATGTGGCCCGGTTCACGAAAAAGCGGGTCGACTACTGGAAAGGCTTCTGCCCCACCCATCACCTGCTGAAACCGTCGCAGGTTCTGGCCGCCCGGGCGGCGCTGCCCGACGCAAAGGTGGTGGCCCATCCCGAATGCCCGCCGGAGATCATCGACATGGCCGACCATGTCACCTCCACCTCCGGCATGTACCGCTACGCCACGGAGTCGGGGGCGAAGCGGTTCATCATCGCCACCGAGAGCGGCATCATGTACCGGCTGCGGAAGGAGAACCCCGACAAGGAGTTCCTCCACGTCTCCGCCGACATGATCTGCCCCAACATGAAAGTCACCTCCATCGAGGATGTCTACGACGCCCTGCTGGAGATGAAGGAAGTGATCACCGTCCCGGAGGACATCCGGGTGCGGGCGAAAGTAACGCTGGAGCGGATGCTCGCCATTCCGAGAGGTTGACGTTTTCCATGAGCCGAACCGTCATCAGGTTCACGCCGTCCGAACGGTGGTTCCACAACTCCGTCATGTTCACGTTCGTACTTCTGCTGGTCACCGGTCTGGCCATGGCCTATTTCAACCTGAAGGGGGGGGACCGGGAAGCGCACAACTTCCTGACCGACATTCACGAGATCGCAGGGGTCCTCTTCATCGCCGTGCCGCTCATCCTCTTTCTGACGGCGCGCAAGGGGGTGTGGGGGGAGAACTGGTCGGTGATCCGCCACTTCAACCGGACCGACATCAAGTGGCTCGTAAAAAAGCCGATCAGCAGCTTCAAGCGGGGGATCGACCTCCCCGAAGAGGACAAGTTCAACCCCGGCCAGAAGGTCTGGATCTATGTCGCCCTCGGCGGCTCGTTCGTCCTCGCCTCCACCGGGGTCTACATCTGGATCAACCACTCGGCCATTCTGGCCCTCTTCATGCACACCGCCACCGCCCTTTTCATGACGCCAGCGCTGTTGGGACACATGTTCATGGCGCTGGTCAACCCCGAAACCCGCGCCGGCGTCACCGCCATCATCGACGGGGAGGTCGACGCCGAGTGGGCCATGGAGCATCACCCCCTCTGGATGGAGCGGCACGCCAGGGAGCGGGTGGCGACTTTGGCCCGTCAGAACCGGGCGTTGGGGGATGAAGACGATCCCCCTACGCAAAGGGATCTCTGATCCTCCGCCCGGGGGCTTAACGACCGTCCCGCTTCATTGCGCAGGGGGTGAAAAGAACATCCCCCCCGGGAATACCGCAGGGGGGACGGCCACCCGTCGTCATCGGCGGGTCAGATGATGGTCCCCGGCGGAATGTGGGCGTTCTTGGGGATGATGACGATCCCCTCCCGGATGTAGTAGTTCTCTCCGTCTTCGGAATCGACGTTCTTGGCGTTGACGATCTTGGCCCCGTCGCCGATGGAGACGTTCTTGTCGATGATGGCCCGTTTGATCATCACCCCCGCGCCGATGCCATGCTCCGACCGGTGGTCCCCCGGCGGACGCTCGTAAAAGTCGGCGCCCATGACGATGCTTTCGTCGATGTTGGCCCCTTTGCCGATGCGGGAACGGATGCCGATGACCGACCGGTTGATCGATGTCCCCTGGCAGATGACGCAGCCGTCGGATATGACCGACTCGGTCACATGCGCCCCGCCGAAGCGGGAAGCCATCAGGAACCGCTGGTTGGTGAAGATCTTTTCCGCGTCGGTTCCGTAGAAGTCAAAAGGCGGGTTGGCCGCGCCGAGGGCGAGATTGGCCTCGAAGAACGACTTGATGGTTCCGATGTCTTCCCAGTAGTCGTTGAAGAGGTGCGACTGGGTTTTATACTTGGTGAGGGCGTCCGGGATCACGTCCTTGCCGAAGTCGACCTTTCCCTGCTCCTTCAGGATTTCGATGAGCGCCTTCGTCTCGAAAACGTAAATACCCATTGAGGCGAGCCATTCCTTGCCGGTGCCCGCAACCCCCTGCCCGGCGGCCCACTCTTTTGTAATGCGCAACGATTCGACCACGGCGTCCGTCTTCGGCTTCTCGACGAACTCGGTGATCGCCCCGCTCTGGTCGATCCGCATGATGCCGAACCCTTCCACGTCCTTTCGCTCCACCGGCAGGACGCCGATGGTGATGGCGGCTTTGTTCGCCTCGTGGGTCTGAAGCATGTCGTTGTAGTTCATCTTGTAGAGCTGGTCGCCCGACAGGATGACCACCCGCTTGTAGCGGGCGATGTTCGCCCACGACATGCATTTGCGGATGGCGTCGGCGGTTCCCTGGAACCAGTCGTCCTGCTCGCCGGTCTGCTGCGTCGCCGCCAGCACCGAGACGAACCCTTTGCTGAACACGTCCATGACGTACGCCTGGGCGATATGCTGGTTCAGCGACGCGCTCATGTACTGCGTCACCACGTAGACGTGCCGCAGGCCGGAGTTGATGCAGTTGCTGATCGGCACGTCGATGAGGCGGTACTTCCCCCCCAGCGGAACCGCCGGTTTGCAGCGTTCTTCGGTCAGGGGGAACAGACGGGAGCCTTTGCCGCCGCCGAGGATGATGGCCAGCGTATCGGGATGGGGCGTACTCATGGGGTACCTGCTGCGTGTGAGGGTGATGCGGATACGCCCACTATAAATCGGCGCACGGCTTCTCCGCAAGCCTCATCGGCTCTGCTTATGTTAAGAAATCACAAGAAGATAGGGCGCCGCCGACCAGCGCGGGCCACGAGCGACCTATGCCACCGGGGGGGGCGTCGTTCTTCCTACCGTTTCAGAGATCCGGGAAGCGTTCGCCCCCGCAAGATGCTCCTGATACGCCACCGCCACCGCCAGAATCGAGACCGGAATGGTGACCAGAAGTCCGAGCCCCAGCATCAAAGCGCCAAGAAAATTGACCAGCGTGAGGATCAGGGCAAAGACGAACACCCCCACCTGGTTCTGGAAACCGAACGAGCGGGAACGTTCCATCGCAGGCCAGAAGGCGGCGCCGGTATCGATGGCGATCAGATAGGAGAACATGTACCAGCCGAAGACCAGAATCCCGGGGATCACCAGCAACAGGGTACCGATGGCGCCGAAAACCCCGGTCACGATGCCGATCAGCGCCGTCGGGACCAGATATTCCGTCACCCCCGCCAGACGACCGATCTCCGGCTTGCCGCCGCGGACGGCGTCCAACGCCATGAGCGAAAGCCCGGCCAGAAGAGGACCGGAGACGATGAAGGAGGCGAACGGAATGAGGCTGGCCACCACGCTGATCAGAAGGACGACCAACGTCGCCACGGCGAAGTTGACCCCGTTCTCCTTGAAGAGCCGCCACCCTTCACCCAAGTAGCGTGCCGCGTCCAGATTGGCGTTAGCCATGATTCCCGTCCCTTCCTGTGAAGTCAAAATAGTAATGTTGTGCAGTATAGATGCGCCGCTGGCGCTACGCAAAGGGTAAGTTGTCGGTACGCCCTACGCTTCTTCCAACACTTTCTCGGCGATCTGTACCGCGTTGAGGGCCGCCCCTTTGCGGATGTTGTCGGAGACGATCCAGAGATTGAGGCCGTTCTCCACCGACTCGTCCTTGCGGATGCGGCCGACGAAGGTATCGTCCTTCCCGGCGGCGTCAATGGCGGTCGGGTACTCTTTGGCGGCGGGATTGTCGACCACCGATACGCCGGGAGCGCTCCGCAGAAGCTCCCGCGCCTCGTCGGGCGACAGGGGCCGCTCGAACTCCACGTTCACCGATTCCGAATGGGCGTGGAACACCGGCACCCGCACGGCGGTGGCGGTCACCCGGATGGAGTCGTCCCCCATGATTTTCTTTGTTTCATTGACCATCTTCATCTCTTCTTTGGTATAGCCATTCTCGATGAAGACGTCGATCTGGGGGATGCAGTTAAAGGCGATCTGCCGGGGGAATTTTTCGCACACGACATCTCTGAACGAAAAGAGGTCCTGGGTTTGGCGCGACAGCTCCTCGATGGCCCGCTTCCCGGCGCCCGACACCGCCTGATAGGTGCTGACGACGATCCGTTTGATCCGGGCGGCGTCGTGCAAAGGCTTCAACGCCACCAGCATCTGGATGGTGGAGCAGTTCGGGTTGGCGATGATCCCCCGGGGGCGGTTCCTGATCGCGTGGGCGTTCACCTCCGGCACCACCAGCGGGACGTCGGCGTCCATGCGGAAGGCGGAGGTGTTGTCGATGACCACCGCGCCCGCTTTCGCCGCCGACGGGGCGAACTCCTGCGATACCGATCCCCCTGCGGAGAAAAGGGCGATGTCGATGTTCTTGAACGAGTCGTGTGTCAATTCCTCGACCTCGTATTCCTCCCCCCGCCAGGTGATCTTCTCCCCGGCGCTGCGGGCCGAGGCCAGCGGCAGGAGATTCCCCACCGGGAACTCCCGCTGGGCCAGAATCTTGAACATCTCTTCGCCGACGGCGCCGGTGGCGCCGACGACGGCTACGTGGACCGGTCTTTTTCTCATGATTCCTGTCTGTGTTTTACGGGAAAGGGAGCGCCCCTTTCGTTCTACGCGATGGCTTCGGCCACCAGTTCGCCCATGCGGCGGCACCCGACGAGGCTCATCCCGGCCGACATGATGTCGCCGGTCCGGTACCTCTGGTCGAGAACCTTTGTCACCGCCTGCTCAATGTCGGCGGCGGCGTCGAGGCGTCCGAAGGAGTATTGCAGCATCATGGCCACCGAGAGGATCGTCGCCAGCGGGTTGGCCTTGTCCTGTCCGGCGATGTCGGGCGCGGAGCCGTGGACCGGCTCGTACATCCCCTTCGTCCCCGACAGCGACGCCGACGGGAGCATGCCGATGGAGCCGGTCAGCATGGCGGCGCAGTCGGAAAGAATGTCGCCGAACATGTTGGTGGTCACGATGACGTCGAACTGTTTCGGCCACCGGACAAGCTGCATTGCGGCGTTGTCGACGTACATGTGCGAGAGGGCCACGTCGGCGTAGTCCTTGTGAACCTTGGTCACCACCCGGCGCCACAGTTCGGTGCATTCCAGCACGTTGGCCTTGTCCACCGAACAGACCTTGCTTCCCCGCTTGCGGGCGACATCGAAGGCGACCTTGGCGATCCGTTCGATCTCCGGGGTGGTGTAGGTCAAGGTGTTGAAACCCCGCTCGGTCCCGTCGGGCAGGGTCTCGACCCCTTTGGGCTTGCCGAAGTAGATCCCCCCCACCAGTTCGCGCACCACCATGATGTCGATCCCCTCCACCACCTCGCGTTTGAGGGACGAAGCGTCCACCAGCGCCGGATAGATTTTCGCGGGGCGAAGGTTGGCGTAGAGGTCGAGCTCGGCCCGCAGGCCGAGCAACGCCCGCTCCGGGCGCACCGCATAATCGAGCGGTTCCCATTTGGGGCCGCCGACGGCGCCCAGGAGAACCGCGTCGGCCTCCTTGGCAAGTTTCAACGTCGCGTCGGGTAGAGGGGTACCGCTCTCGTCGTAGGCGGTTCCGCCGACATTGGCTTTTTCCGTTTCAACTTTCAGCCCGTATTTCCGGTCGATCTTTTCAAGGACGGAAAGGGCCGCGACGACCACTTCCTGGCCGATCCCATCTCCCGGCAGAACCGCAATCTTCATCGCTTGGTGCGCTCCAGAATGGCAAGGGTAAATGAAGCGAGCATATTAGACGGATGGGGCGTCCCGTTCAACCATATTGTTGGCCATCGAAGCGACCGGCGGAAAAATCAGACCTTTAACGCACAATAAATGATCTATTTGCGCCAATTACCTGCAATTGTTCTATAACTTTACTTTAAGTTGACGCAAATTAGGTTGCAGTTTCGGTTCTTTTGGTCTAACCTTTTGTCAGTGGTCAATTGTCCGGTACATGCGAGAAATCGTCAAGGCGCATCTGTGGCTCAACCAGTGAATGAAATGAAGACTCCCAATCACGTCAAGGAGTATCGGGACAATCTGATGATGTCCAAGGCCGAGCTTGCGCGCAAGGCCGGAATCTCGGTTCAGACCCTCAACCGGATCGAACGGGGCGAGGTATGCCGCGTAGACACCCAGCGGAAGATTCTTGAAGCCCTCGGGCTGACCGTCGAAGACAAAGACAAAATTTTTACCCCTGCCTGACCTCCCCCCTTTCTCTATATCCCTCCCCGTATAATTGCGGGATAGTTCCGTCCTGTCCCATGCTCTGACCAAATATCGCCTGCGCCAAAGAAATGACTTGCGGCATCATCGTAATAGATGTAAATTTATCTAAATTTCACCTAATTGGCGCATAATTATGGGCGCATATCCCTGCCGGAATGCCTTTGCGACCGTCTGCCTCCTCGTCCTCGCGGCGACGGTAGGTTCCGAAGAGGCCTTTGCCCGCCCCGCTCCGGAGGAGCAGGGACAATCGTCAACCGCCCCCGGATTCCTTGCCGGACGGGAAATGACCATCCCCGATTCGGGGGTTTTTAAGGTCGAACCGGCGCTTCGCCCTCGAGTCGAGTTCTGGAAAGGGATCTACAGCCGCTACACCACCGGCCAGGTGGTGATCCACGACCGTGACAACATGGGGGTCACCTTCGAGGTTGTCGATCTCAAGGGGCCGGGGAACCGTGGGCGGCGCCATCTGGTGCGCGACCGGGTCGCCTACTACCGCCGCATTCTTACCCATCTCTGGAAAGAGAAAGGGGAAGCGAACACTCCCGAAGAACGACGGATCGTGGCCGCCTACGCCGAAGTCCCCGGCAGCTATCACAAGTATAAGCGGGCCGCCGACAACATTCGGGGCCAACTCGGTCAGGCCGACCGTTTCCGCGAAGGGCTTATCCGCTCCGGGCGTCACTTGGCCCACATCCAGAGCGTCCTCAAATCGTACGGCGTGCCGGTCGAACTGTGCGCCCTTCCCCATGTCGAGTCATCGTTCAACTACAAGGCCTACTCCTCCGTCGGCGCCGCCGGTATTTGGCAGTTCATGCGGGGGACCGGTCGTCTCTTTATGCACGTCGATTACAGCATCGACGAGCGGCGCGACCCGATCATCGCCACCGAGGGGGCTGCCCGCCTGCTCAAGAGCAACTACGCGGAGCTGGGCTCCTGGCCGTTGGCTATCACCGCCTACAACCACGGTGTCAACGGCATGAAGCGGGCCAAGAAGCGATATGGCGACGATATCGCCACGATCATCGACCAGCACCAGAGCCGTGCGTTCGGTTTCGCTTCCAAGAACTTCTACACCGAATTTTTAGCCGCCCTCGATGTCGCCCGCAACTACAAAGAACATTTCGGCGACCTTGCCTTCGAACCCCCCTTTGTCTATGACGAGGTTCGGCTCGACCGGCACATCCCCGCTCGCGCTATCACCACCGTCGCCGGCATCGACACCGATACCCTGCGTGAATACAACCTCGCCCTGCGCGACCCGGTCTGGAGCGGTTCCCGCCACATTCCTAAAGGATATGTTCTCAAGGTTCCCGCCGGGCGTGGGGACACGGTCGTGGCTTCACTCTCGAACCTTCCTTCCAGCTACGCTGCGGCCTCGCCCAAAGGGGGCGGCTCATCGCATGTTGTTAGGCGGGGAGAGTCACTTTCCACCATCGCCGCCCGCTATCGGGTGTCGGTCGCCTCTCTGAAAGCGGCGAACCGGCAGAAGAAGAACTCCATTCGGATCGGCCAAAAGCTTCGCATTCCTGGCGACAACGGCAATGTCGAGCAGGCGGTCTACGTCGCATCCACGAGAACCGAATCGGCCCCGGCCCCGGTCGCTGAACAGGTCGTCGCGCAGAACGTGACCCACCCTGCCCTGATGGAGACTGCGCAGACCGGCGCGGCTGTCCATGTGGTCCGTCGCGGGGAGACCCTCTATCGGATCGCCCGCGCAAACAAGATGTCGGTCGCCCGCCTCAAAAACCTGAACAGCCTTTCGCGGGGAACGATTTATCCCGGCCAGCGTCTGGTCATCGACGGAGACGCCCCCCTGCCGAAGGTGGCGTCGGTCGCCCCGGTGGCGGTCAAAGTGCCGCCCCTTGACACCCGCACCGAGGAATCGGCGTCCGGCGCCGAAGGGGATGCGCTCGATCCCAAGTTGACCGAAGCGGCCACCGCCGGGGACCAATCGCCGGTCATCGACCGGGACGGGGAGTTCGTCGAAATCAACGGGCGCCGCTTGCAGGTTTCCCGTGGCGACTACATTGTCCGTTCCGTCAAGGGGCGGACCGGAGAGATTGTCATCGACGCCGAAGAGACCCTCGGCCATCTGGCGGAGTGGCTTGAAACCAGCGGCACGGCCATACAGCAGCTCAACCGCTCCAACCTGCGCCGCAGCATGCGGATCGGGATGCGGGTCCGCATCCCCTTGGGGAAAGTTTCGGCGGAGACCTTCACCGCCCGGCGGCTGGAATACCACATGCAATTGCTCGAAGACTTCTTCCAGGCCTACAAGGTCGGGGGGGAGAAAACCGTCAAGATCCGGCGCGGCCAGTCCCTCTGGGAGCTGTGCCAGAACGAGGAAGAGACTCCCCTGTGGCTGGTCCGGCTCTACAACCGCGAGGCCGACCTGAACAGCCTTCGTCCGGGAGACACCCTGACCATCCCGGTGGTGGAGAAAAAATAGCCCCGTAGTCGGGGGAGCCGTCTCCCCCGACTGCGTGCAACAACGCGGCGGTCTCTTTCAACCAGCGGTTGCTCCCCTTTCCTCCCCTCCCCCCGTATAATGCCTGAATCGTCCACACCGACAATTCCGTAAACCGATGCCCGAAACGTTTCTCGATGCGATCCGCTCCCGCGTACTCGTCGGTGACGGCGCCACCGCCACCATGTTTTACGAGAAGGGAGTCCTGATCAACCGGTGCTATGAAGAGCTCAACCTGACGCAGCCCGACATGGTGCGCGATCTCCACCGGGAATACATCAAGGCGGGCGCCGACCTGATCCAGACCAACACCTTCGCCGCAAACCGGTTCAAGCTGCGCCGGTTCGGGCTCGAAGAAAAGGTGGGCGAGATCAACAAGGCTGGCGTCGCCCTCGCCCGCGAAGAGTCGCGGGGCGCGGTCTTCGTCGCCGGCGACGTCGGCCCTTTGGGGCCATCGCTCGAGCCGATCGGCATAGTGACGCGGGACGTCGCCCGGGACGCCTACCGGGAGCAGATCGGCGCCCTTCTCGAAGGGAAACCCGATCTTCTGGTTTTCGAAACCTTTCACGACGTTGACGAACTGGAGTTGGCCATCGGCGTCGCCCGGTCGATCGATCCGGCCATAGCCATTGTCGCCCAGGTCGCTTTCGAAGAAGGGGGCGCCACGCTGCTGGGAGCGACGCCGGAGCAGGTGGCCATCCGACTGGAGGCCGCCGGAGCCGATGTCATCGGCGCCAACTGCTCCACCGGTCCCTCGCACATGCTGGCCACGGTGGAGCGGATGATCGCCGCCACCCGCCTCCCGGTCTCCGCCCAACCCAACGCCGGGATGCCGGAGCGACTCGACGACCGGCTGGTCTACCTGACTACCCCCGAATACCTGATGACCTTCGGCAAACGGTTCATCCGGGCCGGGGCGCGGCTGGTCGGCGGATGTTGCGGCACCACCCCCCGTCACATCGCCCTGCTCAAGGGGGCGGCGTTGGCCCTCTCCCCGTCCCGCGTGGAGGTCAAGGAGCGCAAAGACGACCCCCTCTTGTCCGAAGCGGTCGCCCCGGTTCCGACCGCCGAAAAGAGCCCCTTCGCAGCGAAACTGGCCGAAGGGCGCTGGGTCCAGTCGGTGGAGCTGTTGCCGCCGAAAGGGGCCGACCCGGAAAAGATCATCATCGCCGCCCGGACCCTCCATGCGGCGGGGATCGACTGCATCAACATCCCCGACGGTCCCCGGGCCATGGCCCGGATGAACCCCCTCTCGCTAGCCATTCTCCTGCGGCAGGACCCGGGAATCGAACCGATCATCCACTACACCTGCCGGGACAAGAACCTTCTCGGCATGCAGTCGGACATCCTGGGCGCCCACGCCGTCGGCGTCCGGAACATCCTCGCCATCACCGGCGATCCCCCCAAACTTGGCAACTATCCCGACGCCACCGCCGTCTACGACGTCGACGCCATCGGTCTGGTCAAGATGATCCGCAATCTCAACCGGGGGCTTGACATCGTCGGCAACCCGATTCAGGGGCAGTCTGCCATTCACATCGGCGTCGGCGCCAATCCCGGCGCCCTCAACTTCGACGAGGAGATTCGCCGCTTCGAACAAAAGGTCGAGGCGGGCGCCGAATACTGCATGACCCAGCCGGTATTCGAGCTTCCCCTGCTGGAGAAGTTCCTCAGGCGGATCGAGCCGTTTCGCATCCCTGTGCTGGTGGGAATCCTGCCGCTGGCCTCCTACCGCTCCGCCGAGTTTCTCCACAACGAAGTTCCCGGCATGCAGATTCCCGAAGCGATCCGCGCCCGGCTCAGGGACGCCGGAGAGGGGGCCCGCTCCGTCGGTGTGGAGATCGCCCGCAACGCGCTGGACGCCTGTCGTTCATCGGTGGAGGGGGTCTACGTCATGGCGCCGGTGGGGGGCGCCGCCACCGCCCTAGCGGTGCTGAATCCGTAAGAGAATCGCTTCCCAAGGGGAGGCGGCTGTGGTATAAATATCCACCGGGTTGGACAGGGGATTACCCCCCGTTGTTCCGACGATTCCCCGTTGCACACGACCGCCCCCTTCCCGACCACAGACCGGTCGGAACAGGTACGGTCATCACGATCTCTCCCGCACGCGACGAGAGATTCCCTTGCGCCCCCGCCCCGAAGGACGGGGGCCTCCATCAACGCGATGAAGGACGAATAAACGGCATGGCTGAACTGACACCCGTCAGCGGCGTACTCGACATCACCGACAAAGGGTTCGGCTTTCTGCGCTCCCTCGACCGTGGGCTTGGCATCAACCCCGAAGACCCTTATGTGGGGCAGAACATCGTCCGCAAGTTCAAGCTCCAGCAAGGGATGTTCATCGTCGGTCGGGGGGCGAAAAAGAGTGAGAAGCAGTCCAACCTCGCGTTGGAAGTGATCGAGACCATCGACGGCCTCACACCGGAGGCGTCGATGCAGCGGCGTCCCTTCAACAAACTGGTGGTGGTCGACCCCACCCAGAAGCTCAAGCTCGAAACCGGAAAGAAACCCCTCACCACCCGGGTCATCGACCTTTTCGCCCCCATCGGCAAGGGACAGCGGGCGCTGATGGTCTCGCCCCCCAAGGTCGGCAAGACCACCTTTCTCGAAGACATCGCCAAGGCGGTCAAGGCCAACCATCCCGAAACCCATGTCATCATCTACCTCATCGACGAGCGCCCCGAAGAGGTGACCCAGTTCAAGCGCGGCGTCGGCGGCGAAGTGATCGCCACCAGCTTCGACTCCTCCCTCACCGAGCAGATCCGGGTCTCCGAGCTGGTGCTGGAGCGGGTGCAGCGGCTGGTGGAGGCCGGGTCCGACGTGGTCCTCATCATGGACTCCATCACCCGGCTCGGACGGGCCTTCAACAAGGCCGCCGACGGCAAGGGGAAGACGCTTTCCGGCGGCGTGGCGGCCAACGCTCTGGAGTTCCCCCGCAAGTTCTTCGGCGCCGCCCGGAACATCGAAGACGGCGGGTCGCTGACCATCATCGGCACCTGCCTCGTCGACACCGGCAGCAAGATGGACGAGGTGATCTTCCAAGAGTTCAAGGGGACCGGCAACACCGAACTGGTGCTGGAGAAACAACTGGCCGAAGAGAGGATATTCCCCGCCGTCAATCTCTCCATGTCCGGCACGCGCAAGGAGGAAAAACTCCAGAGCGAAGCCGATCTGAAAAAAATCTGGACCCTCATGCGGGCCGTGGCCAACGACCGGAATTTCCAGAAGTACAAGGCCATGCTGGAGCGGATGGAGCAGTTCGAGACCAACGCCGCCTTCCTCGACTCCATCCCTTCACGCTAAGGGGTTACGTGAGCGGACGACCGTTCGAACCGGACGGCGCCCACTCCCCCGTCGAGAATGTCCCTGCCCCGCTGGACGCCGTGGTCCGGCGGGTCGCCACCCTTTTCCCCGGCAGCTTTCTGGTCGGCGGGGCCGTGCGCGACCTTCTTATGGGCCGCATTCCTGAGGATTATGATCTGGCCGTCGCGGGCGACCCGGTCGAGCTTCTGCGTGAAGAGGCCGCCAGCCACCGCCTCGGCTTCGTCCTGCTGGACCCGGATCGGCGCATCGCCCGGATTGTGGTGAAAGAGCCCCGTCTGACCCTTGACGCCGCGCCGATGGAGGGGGGGAGCGTGGCCGTCGACCTCGCCCGACGCGACTTCACCGTCAACGCCATCGCCCTGTCATTGCGGGACGGAACCGTCACCGACCTTTTCGGGGGCGTCGACGACCTCCGCCAACGGAGCTTGCGCCCGGTGACAACGGCGATTTTCGCCGACGATCCGGCCCGTCTTCTGCGCCTCTACCGTCTGGCGGTCACGCGCGATATGCGCCCCAACGACGATGCGCGACGGATGGCGCGGGAGCAGGGGGCGCTGATCGACAGCGTTCCCGCCGAGCGGTTATGGCAGGAGTTGGCGCGGCTCTTCGCCCTCCCCTGCGCCGGGGCGGTCCGTCTGATGGCCGACGACCGGATCCTCGACCGCCTCTTTCCGGCGCTCTCAATGGGTCGGGGCATGTCCCAGAACCGGTGGCATCACCTCGACGTTTTCGAGCATTCGTTGGCGACCCTGCAAGCGCTCGACGAGATACTCGCCGATCCGTCGCCGCTGGGGCTGGCGCCTCCCCAACTGGCCGCCCGCCTCGCCGCAGAGATCGCCCACGGCGTTCCCCGCTCGGTTCCGCTACGGCTAGCGGCGCTGTTGCATGACATCGGCAAGCCCCTCTGTCGAAGTGTGCAGGATGGGGTCGTCCGTTTCTTGCGGCACGACGAGGTGGGCGACCATCTCGCTTCGCGACGACTACGTGAGCTTGCGGCGCCCAATACCGTGGTAGAGGGGGTCTCCCTGCTGGTCCGAAACCACCTTCGCCCCCTTAACGCCCTCCACGAGGGAGCGCTGACCCGTCGCGCCGCGTGGCGGTACGGGCAGGTGATGGGGGCGATGCGGACGGAGGGGGCGTCGCTGGCCTGGGCCGACGCGCTGGCGACCGGCGGGCCGGCGGTGACCGCCGAGCGACGGGAGCAGGAGCGTCAGGCGTTGAGCGCCCTTTTGCGGGAGGATGAGGCCGCTCCACAGCGGAAACGGTTTCTCGACGGTCACGCAGTGATGGACCTGACCGGTCTTGCGGAAGGGAGTGCGGTGGGGAGACTCCTTGCGGCGCTGGAAGAGGCGGTCGGCGTCGGCGAGGTGACGTGCCGTGGGGAGGCGATTGTCTTTGTCCGTACGCTGGCGGCGCAGGAGGCCGGGAAGGATCGCCGTTGAGGGAGTGAGGTTCTTTTCCTTCCCGTCCGCCCCCCATAGCACCGGCGCGGGGCGGACCTTCGTCCGTCAGATGTTGGCGATCTCGCTGGCGTCCCTTTTCTTGACATGGGCGATGGCGGCCAGCTTGATCTTTGGCCCAAGAATCTTGTTGACCGTGTCGAGCCCCTGATAGAGCTTCAGGTCCTCCTTGTCCACCACGTCGACGGCGCCGATCTCCTGCGCCCGGAAGCGCATCTTGCTCCCCTTTTGCGCCACTGACGAGACGATGATCACCGGTTTGGGATAGTGGACCATCAGCTTCTTGAGAAACGAGACCCCGTCCATTTTCGGCATGATGATGTCGAGCGTGATCACGTCCGGGTCGAGTTCGAGTATCTTCGTGCGGGCCTCGAAGGGGTCTTCCGCCTCCCCCACCACTTCGATCTCCGGGTCGAGGGAGAGGGCCTTGCGCAGCACCCCCCGGACCGTGGCGGAGTCGTCGACGATCAGCGTCCGGATGCGCCGCCCGGCCAGATCCCTTTTCTTTGCCTCCTGATGGAGTTTGGTCTCCGACTTGGCGATGTCGCGCACCTGAACAACGCCGGTGTCGTTGTCGAAGTAGATCTTTCGTCCCCCGCCGCCGACCTGTTGTTCGACGACCGCGACCCCCAGCTCCTTGAGCGTCCGCAAGGCCATCTCGACGTTCTGTTTCCCGAGGTTCTCCTTTTCGAGGCTTCCGGCGGTCGAGTCTCCCCCACCGTAGATTTTCGCTTCGAGAACGGCGGTGTTCCGGTCGACCTTGAGCATCGCCTCCACCAGCTTGCGGGTGGCGACATCCCCCGCCTTTCCCGGCGCGTCCCCCGGCGCCCCGGTGGGAAGGAGAAAGTGGTTCATGCCGCCGAACTTTTTGTCCTTGTTGAACAGGCATACCGCCACCGAGGACCCGAGGAGGGTTGAGATGACGGTCGGTTGCCGGGTGACAGTTATCTCACCGGGCAAGAGAAACACCTGCTTCTTTTCCATCAGATAATCCTATCGCTGAAATTGCTGGACGACGCCGTCGATGGAGAGGATAAGCGCCATATTCCGGCCGTCCAGAATGGAGACGCCGTCGAAGGCCGAAGGCTCCTTCGTGCGGAGATTGAGCTGCTTGTAGACGATCTGCCGCTGCCCGATCAGCTCGTCCACCACCAGGCAGGCGACGGTTCCTTTCGACTCCACCAGCAGGCAGATGGCCTCGGTGATGTCGGGGAAGCGGGGGGGGATGTCGAACAGCCGACTCAGGCGGATCACCGGATAGATGTTCCCCCAACGGCGGACCACTTCGCCCTTCCCTTCGACGGTGGAGACATCCTCCCGCTTGACCCGGAACGACTCCCGCACCTGCTCGGCGGCCACCAGAAAGACCGATTTGCCCAGGGCCAGCGTCAGCCCCAGCTTGATCCGCGTGGTATAGGCCAGCGGCAGGCGGATTTCGATCTTGAGACCCCCGGTCCGCTTGTTGGAAAGGGAGAGGCTCCCCCCCATCTCCTTGACCGACGAGAGGAGGACATCCATGCCGACCCCACGGCCGGAGGTCTCGGTGATCTGGGCCGCCGTGGAGAAGCCGGGAAGCAGCATCAGCTCAAGCACCTCCCGTTCGGCCATCATGCCGCATGCCTCGCGGGAGACGAGCCCCTTCTCCACCGCCTTGTCGCAGATCCGGGTCGGGTCGGCGCCCCGCCCGTCGTCTTCAACCACCAGCAGCACCTGGTTGTCCCGGGCGATGGCGGAGATCGAGATTCGTCCTTCCGCCGGCTTTCCCTTTTCCATCCGCTCGTCCGGGGTCTCGATGCCGTGGTCGCAGGAGTTGCGGACGCAATGGACCAGCATGGTCTCGATCTTGTCCAGCAGGCTCTTGTCGACCTCGGTGTCACCGCCGGTGGCGGAGAGGGAGATTTCCTTGCCGCTGTTCTTGGCGATCCCCCGCACGATGGAGGGAAGCTTCGAGTAGGCCCGCTCGAAAGGGGCCTTGCGGATCTGGTAGAGGACGTGCTGGAGTTGGGTCGACAGCTCGCCGAACGCCTGGTTGGTGTTCTTCAGGTCGGTGGTGAGCCCTTCGGTCTGCTTCTGTTCGAGCTTGCGCTGGATGATGTTGAACAGTTCGTTTATAGTGATCAGCTCGCCCACATGATCGATCAGCTCGTCGAGGAGCGACTCGTTGATCCTTACCGTCTTTGTCTTTACCGCCGATTCGCCGCCGGTTGTGGCGCTTTTTCCCTCTTCGACCCGGGCGACGGGAGGGGGGGCTTTCTGTGGTTGCACTTCCGACAAGCCGCTGTCGGCGTAGACCTGCAGGGCCTCTTCGATGGAGATCACCATCATTTCGTCGATGCCGATCTCGTCCTGATAGAACATCTCGAAGTCGTCTTTGAACTCCTGCAATCCTTCCACCGGGTCTTCCAGCTCGGCCGACAGGTGTTTTGAAAGGAGCCCGTTGACGGCGTTCATGATCCGTTCGAAGGGGTTGTCGACGAAGGCGCCAGACTTCGCCTCCTCCACCACCGCCCGCAGGTCGGCGTACTCCTCGGTGACGTCCAGCGTATCGAAGATCCAGCGGACGCCACCTACGGACGCCCCTTTCTTCTGCTCCCGCACCAGATCGGGGGCGTAACGGTTGATCAGCTCGTACAGCTCCTTCACCGGATGGTCGGTCTCTTCGAGGAGCCCTTCCTCCCGCATCCGCGCGAAGTAGGAGATCAGCTCCCCCCGGAGAACCTCCATCTTGCTTTCGTCGGAATGGACGACGGTCTTGCTTTGCAGTTGTTCGAAGTAGGCCTGCTCATCGTCCCGGATCGCCACCCCCATCCCTTCGACCCGCAGTCGCCCGGTGATGGCTTTCAGGAAATCGGCGCCGTCGAGAATGAAGTGGACCAGGTCGCGGTCGACGGCGATGGTTCGTTCGCGGACGAGGTCAAGGAAGCTTTCGAACTGGTGGCAAAAGGTCTGGACCTGGGTAAGGCCGAAGAAGGCGGAGTTTCCCTTGATTGAGTGGGCGCACCGGAAGATGCCGTGGATGGCCTCCATGTCGTTGGGGTTGGACTCCAACGAAATGGAGAACTGCTCCATCTCGGAGATCATCTCTTCCGATTCTTCGAGGAACTCCTGATAGAGCTCTTCTTTCGAATCGTCGTCGGTGTCGGACATCGGTGTCGGGGAGACCTTTGAAGCGGCAGTGGGGAATACGTCGCGATCCGCAAAATTATAATACACTTGGGTGACAAGTGAAACGATGGTGACGCGCCCCCCCACGCAGGGCCCCCTTTCCGCAAGGAGTCAAGCGATGTTCGGAATCGGCATGCCGGAGCTCTTGGTGATTCTCGCCATCGCCCTGGTGGTTCTCGGACCTGACCGGATACCAGAGGTGGCCCGGACCTTGGGGAAGCTCTATGCGGAGCTGACCCGTTCGATGCGCGATATGCGGTCGTCGGTTCCCGACCTGGGGCGGGAGTTCCGGGAGGGGGCCGAGACGATCCGCCACCCGGTGAAGGCGGTGGGCAGGAAAATGGCCGAGTCGCTGCTGGATGAGGAAGAGCCGAAGGCGTCCCCCGGCGATGAGGGGGGCGAGCCGAAAGAGTAGCAGATCACCCGACGGAGGAGACCTGCCCTCCCTTGTCGGAGACCTGGGCCTGAAACTGTCGGGTCAGTTCGGCGCTCTGGGTCTTGGCGGTCTGGCGTACCTTGCTGGCGGAGGCCCGGTTGCCGTCGGCGAGTTGGTCCACCGGCGAGTTCACATCGCCGACGTTGGTCTGTTTGAGCACGCCGCGGGCGCCGCCGCTGATGATGGCGCCGTCGATTCCGGGGGTCTTGGCCCTTCCCACCGGTCCCCGCTTTTCGGCCTGCGCGGGGGTGCGGGCATAGGTCGAGGCCTTTGCGATTCGTTCAGTGTCTCCCTGTTCGCTGATACCAACCTTTGCCATTTCCTCAACTCCTTTCGCTCATCCGCGACCCATTATACCGCGCCACGTCGCGCCGAACCTTATCTGTCGTATCGGATGATTTCTTCACATCTTGAGCGAGGAACGGAAGATTTTTTGAAAAACATGGACGGCATGTGAAATCAGGGCTTTAAGTCAGCCCTGCAATGGTCGCCGCTCCGCTTTCCTTCATGACCGAACGGATTATTGTTCAACTCTACCCCCGGATCGCGCTCGAAGCTGGCGCATTCGGCGAAGACGAATTCAGGGCAGGAGCGGCATCGCTTGGCGGAAATGTGACCGAGGATGAACGAGAGGGCCTCCGATTTCGAGCAGAAGATGTTCTCGACCCCCACTTGGGCAAGATAACCGCCCCGTAGCAGAACCCTGCGCACGTCTTCCTTGACGCCGTACAGATAGAGCCGCCCCCCTTTGGCCCGCAACCGGGCGGCTTCGTGGGCCAGCATCTCCCCCCCCGCCACGTCGATGAAGTTGACGCCGCTCATGACGATCAGCTTGTGGATTTGATCCGGCTCCCACTCGTCCACCGATTGGAGGACCGACTCCACATGGTTGACCGAGCCAAAATAGATCGAACCGTCGATGCGCAAAATCTTGACCTGCGGACATTCGGGCAGGTCGGGATCGGTGTAAAAGGGGCGCCCCGGCTGGAACGGATCGGGAATCCGGGGAACGATCCGGGGCTTGCTGGTCCGGTTCAGATAGAGGATGAGAGACAGCAGAACGCCGACATAGATGGCGAATTCGAGCTCAACGAAGAGGGTCGAAATAAAGGTGGTGACCAGGACCGCCGCGTCCCCCTTCTCGGCCTTCAGGATAACGTTGATGTGGTGGAAGTCGATCAGGTTGTAAGCCACCAGCATGACGATCCCCCCCATCGCCGGGATCGGCAGGTAAGCGGCCAGCGGGGCCACCAGCAGCAGGATCACCGCCAACGAGAGGGCGGCGAAGACCGCCGCCATGGGGGTGTGGGCGCCGACCGAGTAGTTGAGCCCCGACCGGGTGAAGGAGCCGGAGGAGGCGTAGGAGGAGAAGAACGCCCCGATGATGTTCGAGAGCCCCTGCCCGATAAACTCTTGGTTTCCGTCGATCCGCTGTCCCGACCGGGTGGCGATGGAGCGGGAGATGGAGACGGCCTCGATGAGCCCAAGCATCGCCACGGCGATGGCGCCCGGCGTCAGCTCGCGCAGCGCCTTGGCGGAGAACTCCGGGACCGAGAAGGGGGGGAGGCTGCTGGGGATGGCGCCGACCAGCGCGATCCCCGTCTCTTCCGGCCCGATGAGTGAGGCCGCCACGGCGCCGACTACCATGGCGATCAGCATGGCGGGCCATCGGGGTTTCCACTTCTTGAACAGGACCGCCACCGTCAGGGTAAGGATGGCGACAAACAGAACCCAGAGGTTGGTGTCGGCGATCTGGGAGAGAATCTGGACCCATATGTGGAGGAACGACTCTCCCGAGGGGATCGGCAGTCCCAGGACATGCTTGAGCTGGCTGGTGGCGATGAGGATGGCCGCCCCTGCGGTGAAGCCGACCACCACCGAGTGGGAAATGAAGTTGACCAGCGCCCCCATTTTCGCCATACCGAGCGCCGCCTGAAACAACCCGGCCAGCAGGGTCAGGGTCAGGGTCAGGGCGACGAAGGCCTCGGTTCCCGCCTCCGCCATGGGGGAGATGGTCGAAAAGACCACGATGGAGATGGCGGTGGTCGGCCCGGAGATCAGGTGGCGGGACGAACCGAAAAGCCCGGCGATGATCGGCGGAATGATGGCGGTGTACAACCCGTAGGCCGGGGGGAGTCCGGAGATCATGGCGAAGGCCACCCCCTGCGGCAGAACCACCACGGCGTTGGTGATCCCGGCGAACAGGTCGTCCTTCAGGGTCGTCCGGGTGACCAGCGGCCACCAGAGGAGGAACGGGAAGTAGCGGGCAAATGCGGGAGCGTTGCGTTTCAAGGGGACTCGCTGTTGCGTTTCAGTCGGAAGTGAATGACAATTCGATGCCTGTCCCGAAAAATCGATTCCCCTGCGGGGGGCGATCTTTCGCTTTACATACGGCCCGTATGGCCGTAGCTTTATCTATTTAGCGTAGCCGAAAGGACCGATGAAAGAGGACGTCGCACAGAAGGTCGGCCAGGCGGTGGCCGAAGCCGTCGCCGAGGCGGGTTTGCACGAATCGTTTGACGGGTCGATCGAAATTCTCCTGCCCAAAGAGGAACGGTTCGGCGATTTCTCAACCAATGTAGCCATGATCCTCGCCGCGCGGCTCAAAAAGAACCCCCGCCAGATCGCCGACGCGATCGTCGCCCGCCTGGCGGCCGATCCGCTGTTCACCGAGGCGTCGGTCGCCGGTCCCGGCTTCATCAACCTGCGGGTCGCCCCTGCCGCCTGGATCGCCCGACTGGGCGACCTGAGCCGGGCGGGAGAGACCTGGGGCCGCTCCGCCGCCGGAGGGGGCGAGAAGGTCATGGTCGAGTTCGTCTCCGCCAACCCCACCGGCCCCTTGCATATCGGCCACGGACGGGGCGCCGCCGTGGGGGACGCCATCGCCCGGATTCTCTCCGCCGCCGGATACGATGTCACCGCAGAATATTATATCAACGACGTCGGGCTCCAGATGGACAACCTTGGGCGCAGCCTTCTGGTTCGGGCCCGGGAGTTGACCGGACGCCCCGTGGAGGAGGAGCCGACGTACAAGGGGGACTATCTCAAGGAGACCGCCCGCGCCTTCCTTGAAGAGAAGGGAGCGGAACTGCTTGACCTCCCCGCCGACGAGCTCCTGCCGGTGGCCCGCGATTATGCCGCCATCTCCATCATGGACGGCATCAAGGAGGATCTGGCCGATTTCCGCGTCCGGTTCGACACCTGGTTCTCCGAAGCGACCCTGCACGCCGCCGACGAGGTGGAGCGGACCATCGAAGCGTTTCAGGCGGCAGGCCGCCTCTACGAACATGAGGGCGCCCTCTGGCTCAAGACCGCCGATTATGGCGACGAGAAGGACCGGGTCGTCCGCCGGGGAAACGGCGGCCCCACCACCTATCTGGCGGCCGACATGGCCTACCACAAGAACAAGTTCGACCGGGGTTTCACCACCGTGGTCGATATCTGGGGCGCCGACCACCACGGCTACATCCCCCGGATGAAGGCGGTCATCGGCGGCTTGGGTCACGATCCCGAGGCGCTGAAGGTGTTGCTGGTGCAAATCGTCAACCTGAAGCGGGGGGGGGAGCTGGTGGCCATGTCGACCCGGTCCGGCGTCTTCACCACCCTCCGGGAGATCATGGACGAAGTCGGCGTCGACGCCACCCGGTTCTTTTTTCTCATGCGCTCCTCCGACAGCCAGCTCGACTTCGACGTCGATCTGGCCAAGTCCCAGTCCGACGAAAACCCGGTCTACTATGTCCAGTACGCACACGCCCGCTGCGCCAACATCTTTCGCAAGGCGGCGGAGGAAAGGGTGCAACCGGTCCCCTTCGACCAGATCGACCCGGCGTTCCTGGATGAGGAAGACGCTCTGCGCCTGATCCGCAAGCTTGCCTCCTTTCCCGAGCAGGTCGTCTCGGCGGCCCGCCATTTCGCACCCTG
Organism: Nitrospinota bacterium; assembly: GCA_015229165.1. Classification (GTDB taxonomy): domain Bacteria; phylum Nitrospinota_A; class UBA7883; order UBA7883; family JADGGD01; genus JADGCD01. The sequence goes on from JADGCD010000001.1 coordinate 36,225, forward strand.
GTTCATCACCCAGTACCTGATGGAGACCGCCACCCTCTTCCACCGGTTCTACAAGAACCACCGGGTCGTCACCGAAAATATTCCCCAGTCGCAGGCCCGTCTGGCGCTGGTTTCGGCGGTTCGGACGACCCTTGCCAACGGACTGGGGCTCCTTGGCATCACCGCCCCCGACAGGATGTGACCGATGGTTGAACAGCACCGCCGCAGCCGTCCCGAGAAAAGCCCCTCCAACGAGCCGTCCGGCCCCAGCAAGGCGACGCTCCTGATGGTTAGCGTCCTCCTTGTGGGGCTCCTCTCCTTCGTCCTCGGCTACCTTACCCGCGGTTCGTCCGACGAAGCCCCCACCGAGGGGAAGGAAGAGGCGCGGCTGGTGATGGACACCCAGGCGACCACCCTCGACTCGGCCCACATTCTGGAAGCCACCGGCGCCGCCGCGCCGACCACGACCCCCACCCCGGAATTTCTCTTCCCCAAGACCCTTTCGGAGGAAACCGCCGACCAGGCGCCCGTGCCACGGTCGGACGCCCCTCCCGCACCGCCGGTTCCCACCGCCGCCATGACCGTCACCCCCACTCCGCCGCCGACGGTCGTCCCTACTCCCACGCCGACTCCGGCCCCCGTCCGGAAGGAGTCAAAACCGGCGGTCAAAGCAAAACCGGCGTCCCAAGCCGAAGCAAAGAAGCCTCCCGTGGCCAAGTCCGCCACGGTCCCCACTGCGGCGCCAAAAGAAGTGGTCAAGACCAAGGACGCTCCCGGCGCCGTCTACTCGATTCAGGTCGCCGCCATCAGCGACCGGAACGAAGCGGCCAAATTGCGCATCCAACTGGGCAACAAAGGGTACCCGGCCTATGTGGTCCCTTTCACCAAAGGGGGGAGCGCCTACTACCGGGTCCGGGTCGGACCTTTCAGCAACCGGGAGGCGGCCGTGCGCGAGGCGGAAAAGCTGAAAACCCGGGACGGTTACACGAACACGCTGATCGGCGTCGATCAGCGATAACGGTGGCAGGAGTATCCCATGCTGACCTTTGTCAAATATGTCCATCTTCTCTCGCTGGTGACCTGGCTCGGGTCGATGATCTTCTTCTCGTTTGTGGCGGCGCCGTCGATCTTCAAGGAATTCGAGCGTAAGCAGGCCGGCGATATCGTCGGCGCCCTGTTCCCGAAATATTTCCTGCTTGAAGAAATCTGCGTGGTGGCGTCGGCGGGTACCCTCCTCCTTCTCGGCGCCAAGGTCGGCTTCGGCGGAGGGGTAAAGGTCGGGCTGGTGTTGCTCGCCCTCATGGGGGGGATGGTCTTCTACTCCGGCATGGTCAACGGCCCCCGCGCCCGGGAGGTCAAGATCGAGATCCGCGCCGCCGAAGGGGACGAAGCCAAGGTGGCTGCGCTCCGGAAAGAGTTCGGCAGACTCCACGGCGTATCGGTGATCGTCAATCTGGCCATACTGGCTCTTGGATTGGGTCTGCTCTACGTCGCCCTTGGCTATCTTTCACTGCTTCCGAAGATCGCCTGAAACGTTCCCACAGGAGAAGCGCGATGCGACCCTCTCATCCCGCCGAAAGCGACGCCCCTTCGCGGGAGGCGTTGCTGGACGACATCGCCGAGGCGCTTGCCTCTCTAAACGGGGGCGCCCTTCCGCTGGAGAAACGGCTCGACCTCCTCTTGCGCCAGACCCTTTCGGCCCTCGGCGCCGAACGGGGGTCCATCATGCTTCTGGAGGGGGATCGTCTGGTCGTCCGGGCGGCCACCGATCCTGCGCTGATCGGCGTCGGGCGCACGCTTGACGAAAGCGCCGTATCGGCCACCGCCCTGCGGGAGCGGAGGGCGCTCCTCATCGGCAAGATCGACGAAGAGAGCAGGGAGATCGATTTCTACACCGACGGCCGCTACAAGACCGCCACCCTGTTGACCCTGCCGATCCTCTTCCAAGACGAGCCGTTGGGAGTCATCAACGTCACCGACAAGGTAAGCCGCCGCTCCTTCCGCAAGAGCGACGAAACAATCCTCTCCATGTTCGCCGGGATGACCCTTGCCGCCCTCATGGGGAAAGAGGCCCGTGAGCAACGGGACGCCCTGGCCCGCGCCAACGAAGAGCTGACCCGGATGCAGGCCTTCAGGGAGCAGTTGATCTCCATGATCGTCCACGACCTGAAAGGGCCGACCGGCGAGATCATCGCCAACCTGAACATGCTGGCCGACGCTCCGCTGGACGAGTTCGGCAAAGAGCTATTGGACAACTCCACCGCCGCCGGAGAGAGCCTGCTCCGGATGATCATGAACATTCTCGACGTCGGCAAGATGGAAGAGGGACGCTTCGTTCTCAACCGGTCGGTGGTCGAACTGACCCCCTTCCTCTCCGACGCTGCACGCCGTCTTGCCCTCATGGCCCGGCGGGAGGAAAAGCAGGTCGACACCCGTCTGCCCGACGCCCCCCTCACGGCGCTGATCGACCGGCAGGTAGTCGAACGGGTTCTCTGGAACCTTCTTTCCAACGCCAACAACCACACCGGTTCCGGGGACCGGATCACCCTTTCGGCGGAAGGGGACGAGCGGACCGTCGTCTTCCGGGTGAGCGACAGCGGCGCCGGAATCGAAGCCGACGACCTCCCCCACCTCTTCGACCGCTACTACCGGGGAAAAGGCTCCGGTCGCTACAGCGTCGGGCTGGGGCTTGCCTTCTGCCAGATGGCGGTGGAGGCCCACGGCGGAAGCATCACCGTCGAGAGCCGCCGGGGAGAAGGGGCCACCTTCATCGTCACCCTTCCGTCCAACCCGGATCATCCGTGACCTTGACCCCGTTTCTCGCCGAAAGCCCCGACGCCACATTCCGGGCGGGGAGGGAACTGGGCGCCCGCCTTCGCGGGGGGGAGACCCTCCTCCTTGTCGGACCGCTGGGCGCCGGGAAAACCACCTTCACACAGGGGCTCTGCCGGGGGCTTGGCCTCGACGAACGCACGCCGGTCCGCTCCCCCTCCTTCGCCCTCGTAAACGAGTACCGTGGGGGACGGTTACCCATCCGCCACGCCGATCTCTATCGGCTGGACGACCCCGGCGAGATGGCCGATCTGGGGCTCTTCGACGAGACCGACGACACGGTCGTCATCGTCGAGTGGGCCGACCGGCTCGGCGTCCCCCCGGGGGGAAAGCTGATCCGGGTCCACATCGCCATCGGCGAAGGGGAAGGACGCATTATCACCATCGACGAAGGGGACGCATGAGAGCCCTTCTGCTGGCCCTGATCGCCGGAGTGGCCGGATTCACCCTCTGGTGGCTTCTTGCCAACGGCCCCGAGGAGACACCCGACGGGCCCGGTATCCCGGCGCCGGTCCAAAACGGCGCGGGGGGGATCTCGCTGGGGGAGATCCGGATTGTCGAGCGGCGGGAGAGCCGCATCCTGTTCGAATTGATGGCAAGCTCCGCCTCCATCAGCGATGATCAGACCGACGCCTCGCTCTTCATGTTTTCCCTGCTCGCCTACCCCGAGGGGGGGGAGCCGCTTACGATCGTGGCCAATGTGGGGGAGCTGCGCAACAACCGCACCGAAATCGCCGCCAAAGGAAACGTCCTCGTCACCGACGGGCAGGGGCGGGCGTTACTGACCGAGTCGATGGTCATGTATGGCCGGGGGGAGCGGTTCGAGACCGATGACCGGGTTCGGGCGCTCGGTCCCAACTTTGTCATCACCGGCGTCGGTATGGTGGCGTATCCGGCCAGGAAAACAGTAGAATTGAAGTCCGACGTTACAGCAGTCTTCATGCCGGAGAATCAATGAACCGTCTCGCCCGCCTCCTGACTGGCCTCGGGCTGGCCGTGTTGTCGCTCTCCGGAGTTCCCGCCCACGCCGTCGGTGCGACCCATAACGACACGGCGTCGCTGGTGGACGCCGACGACGAAAAGGCCCCGCTCAAAGTCACCGCCGACCGGATGGTCTCCGACCGGGAGAAGGGGGTCATCGAGTTCACCGGCTCGGTTGACGCCGTCAAGGGAAGCCTTCGGGTGGTGGCCGACAAGATCCTGGTCTTCGCCGACGACGACGGGAGCGACTTCACCCAGATCAGGGCCACCGGGTCGGTACGGATCACCAAGGGAAACAAGGTCGCCACCGGCGAACAGGCTGACTATTTCCGTGAACGCAAAACCATCATCCTGACCGGCGCCCCCACCCTCGACGACGGCAAGAGCGTCGCCACCGGCGAAAAAGTGGTCTACAACTTCCTCACCGAAGAGATGACCCTGCTGGGGGGGACCGGGGTCGGCGGACAGAACGGTCGGGCCACCGTCACCCTGTTCGCCACCAAGGACAACCAGATCGTGCCGGGGCCGACGCCCCCTCCCCCGTCACCGAAGCCGACTCCGGCGCCGGTGGCGGTCAAACCGGCGCCCCCGGTGGCTTTGACGCCGGGCTATACCGTTCAGGTGGCCGCCTTGCGGGACAAGGCGCAGGCCCGGCGGTTCGTCGACCGGCTATTGTCCAAGGGATATGACGCCCGTCTCCTCACCGACCAGAGCCGGGGGACCGCCGTTCACCGGATTCGGGTGGGACGATTCGCCACCGAAAGCGAGGCACGGATGATGAGGGAGCGGCTGCTGGCCGAAGAAGGGATCGAAGGGCTCACCCTCCGCTGCGAGAACGGCTGTGATTAAAACCCTCAGAGCGGAAGACATTTCCAAGAGCTACAAAGGACGGACCGTCGTCAATCAAGTCTCCTTCGCCATGACCAACCGGGACATCGTGGGGCTGCTCGGCCCCAACGGCGCCGGGAAGACCACCACGTTTTACATGGTCGTCGGCCTTACCCCCTGCGACCGGGGAGGGGTCTATCTGGACGATCTGGACATCACCCATCACGCCATGTACCAGCGCGCCCGGATCGGCATCGGCTATCTGCCGCAGGAAGCCTCCATCTTCCGCAAGTTGACGGTCATGGAGAACCTCCTCGCCATTCTTGAGACCATGCCGCTGACCCGTTTCGAGCGGGAGACCCGTGCGAAGCAGTTGCTGGACGAATTCGGCATTCTTCACTTGGCCGACAACAAGGCCATGGCCCTCTCCGGCGGCGAACGGCGGCGGCTGGAGATCGCCCGCACTCTCTCCACCGAACCATCCTTTGTCCTGCTCGACGAACCGTTCGCTGGAATCGACCCGATCGCCGTGGCCGACATCCAGAGCCTGGTGCTGGCCCTGCGGGAGCGGGGTATTGGCATTCTTATCACCGACCACAACGTCCGGGACACCCTGGGCATCTGCGACCGGGCGTACATTCTCAGCGCGGGGAGCATTATCGAGGAAGGAACCCCCGAGATGATCGCCTCCTCGGAACGGGCCAGAAATATCTACCTTGGCGAGAATTTTACGTTAAAATGAGCTTGCAAGGATCGTGCGAACCATAATTAGCGAAGGATAGTACCGGCCCCATGGGTATGGAAATGAAGTTGCAGATGCGCTTGTCGCAGCGTCTGGTCATGACGCCGATGTTGCAACAGGCCATAAAGCTCCTTCCCATGACGCGGCTCGAACTTGTTCAGGCCATTCGGCAGGAACTGGAAGAAAATCCGATGCTTGACGAGCTTCTGGAAGATGACCAGGAGCAGGACGCCGAACGGGAAGAGCGGGACGACCAGGACGACGAGTCCGACCCGGGGGACAACATGGTCGATACCCTCGACCGGCAGGACGGCGTCACCACCGACCCACCCGAGACAAAGTTCGAAGAAGACTCATCTCTCGGTGACAAGAACGACACCGACACCCGCGACGAAATCGATTGGGACGCCTATTCCCAAGAAGATCTCTACGAAGGGGGAACCGGTGAGGGGTACGAAGAGCGCCCCTCCCTCGACAACACCCTCAAGCAGGGAGAAGGGCTCGAAAGCCATCTGATGTGGCAACTTTCCTACTCGGCCGTCACCGACGAGGAGCGCCGTCTGGGGGAGATCATCATCGGCAACCTGAACGACGAAGGGTATCTGGCCTCCGACCTTGCGTCGCTCGCCGACGCCGCCGGAGTCTCCACCGAAGCGATGGAGGATGCCCTCATCCTCGTCCAAAGCTTTGATCCTGCTGGGGTGGCAGCCCGCGACCTGAAGGAATGCCTCCTGATCCAGGTCATCGCCAACGGCTTCAAAGGCTCCATCGTCCACGAGCTGGTCCGGGACCACCTGGAGCATCTGGATGAGCGCAACTTCCCCAAGTTGGCGAAACAACTGGACTATGAGATCGACGACATCGTCGACGCCATCAGGACCATCCGGGAGTTCGATCCGAAACCGGGCCTCCCCTATTCCTCGGAAGCCCCCCACTACATCACGCCGGACCTCTTCGTGGTCAAAGTGGACGACGATTATCAGGTCTTCCTGAACGACGAGGGGATGCCCCGCCTCAGGATCAATCCGGTTTACCAGACGATTCTCAAGAACAAAGATACCCGCAGCGAAACCGAAAAACAGACCCGGGAGTACCTCGACAACAAATACCGCTCCGCGCTCTGGATGATCAAGTCGATCGAGCAACGCCGCCAGACCATGCTGAAAGTCGGGCGGTCCCTCTGCACGTTTCAGCGCGAATTCCTGGACAAGGGGATCAACTACCTGAAGCCACTGATACTCAAAGACGTAGCCGACGATATCGGCATGCACGAGTCGACCATCTCCCGCGTCACGACCAACAAATACATTCACACTCCCCAGGGACTGTTCGAGTTGAAGTTCTTCTTCCACTCGTCGGTCGGTTCCTATCTGGGGAACGACATGTCTTCGGTCCGGGTCAAGGAGATGATCAAACAACTGGTCAAGGACGAGGATTCGGCAAAGCCTCTCACCGACGACCAGATTGTCGCCGCCCTCATGGCAAAGGATGTGAAAATCGCCCGCCGAACCGTGACGAAGTATCGAAAAGAGTTGAATATCTCTTCCACTTCCAAACGCAGGAAGCTATACTTATAAGCTTCCGATTCACAAGGGAGTTGATTATGCAGATCACCATCACCGGCCACAACATTGAAGTTACCCCGGCCTTGCGCGAGTACACGGAAGAAAAAGTCGCCCGCGTCCGCCGGTTCCTGAATACCACCCTCAGCGCCCACGTTATCCTGAAGGTGGAAAAGCTCGACCAGATCGCCGAGGTCTCCATCCACGCCAACGGCGCCGACCTGCACGGCACGCACAAGGACGAGAACATGTACGCCGCCATCGACACGGTGATGGACAAGATTGACCGGCAGGCGAAGAAGATCAAGGGAAAAGGTGAAGCCAAGAAAAAAGGGGCGCCCTCGGCCTCCGAAGCTCTCGGCTCGTAAGACGGACCGGTTGCGCCGCCTGGCGGACGAATGAGAATTCTCGATTTTCTCGCGCCTGAGAACGTGGTCGCCCCGCTGGCGGCCACCGACAAGGAGGGGATCCTCCGGGAGCTGTGCGCCACCCTGACCCGCAACGGGGCGCTCGAAAATCCCGACATGGCGCTCGAGGCGGTCATGACCCGCGAGCGGCTCGGTTCCACCGGCATCGGCGAGCAGGTCGCCATCCCCCACGCCAAGACCCGGGGCGCCTCCCGCCTGGCGGGCGCATTCGGGTTGACCTCCGACGAGGTCGATTACGATGCGGTCGACGACCAGCCGGTTCGGCTGGTCTTTCTGCTAGTCGCCGGGGAAGACGCCACCAGCGCCCACCTGAAGGCCCTCGCCCGCATCTCCCGCATGCTCAAAAACCGCTCGTTCCGGGACCGGGCGCGCGAAGCGACCTCCGCCGAGCAGCTCTTCGCCCTGGTGCGGGCCGAAGACGAGGCGCTGGGGTAAAGGAGAACGAACGATGCCCGCTCCCTCCCACGACCGGCAGACCGGCTACCTGATCATCGCCCACGGCGCGTTGGCGCAGGAGTTTCTCGCCTCCCTTCGCTTTATCGCCGGCGGCGACGTCTGCCGCAACTTCCGGGCGGTGGCCATCGACCATGCCGTCGATGTCGACCGGGCCCGGGCGATGGTAGACGAGGCGGTTCGGCAGATCGCCGGACCGGACGGAACCATCATTCTCACCGACCTCTTCGGCGGCGCCCCCTCCAACATCGCCCTCTCGCTTCCGGCCGGAACGCCGGTCGAGATCGTCGCCGGAGTCAACCTCCCCATGCTCCTGAACGCGACCATTATCGACGACCGGCTCTCCCGCCTCGAGAAGGCCCAGCGCCTGAAGGCCTACGCCCAGAACAACATCTTCTTGGCCAGCGACGTTCTGGCGGGAAGAGCGGCCAAGAACGGATGACCACAGCGATCATGAGCGGCGACGCCCGGCAACGCGTGACCGTGGTCAACCCTTGGGGATTGCATGCCCGTAGCGCCATGCGGTTCGTCAAGGCCGCCCTCCCCTATAGCGCCTCCGTCACCGTTTCCTGCGACGGATTGGAGCCGGTCGATGGCAAGGAGGTCATGTCGTTGCTGACCCTTGGCGCCCCCTGTGGTTCGGTCCTGACCATAACCGCCTCCGGCGCCGACGCCGACGCCGCCGTCGAAACCCTGGCCGGTCTCGTCGAGGACGGGTTCGGCGAGATGCGGCCCGAGAGGGACGAACGGCCATGAACGACGCCCCCCAGCCCCGTAACGTCTATCAGGGAATCCCCGCCTCTTCGGGGATCGTCATCGGCAAGGCCTACGTTCTCGACCCCCACCTCATTTGCGTCCTTAAGCGCGACCTCGACGGACCGGCCCAGATCGACGCCGAGATCGAACGCTTCCGCGAAGCGGTGGAGCGCTCCGCCGAGGACATGGCAAGCCTGACCGACCGGGCGCTGGCGGAGTTCGGCGACGACGTTCCCAACATGATATTCGAGACCCACGTCCAGCTCCTGCGCGACCCGTCGCTCGTCAAGGAGGTGGAGACCCACATCGAGACGCAGGCGCACAACGCCGAGTGGGCGCTCAAAGTCCTGATGGAAAAGTATCAGGCCCGTTTCTCCCGCTTCAAAGACCCCTACTTCCGCGAGCGGCTCGAAGACATCGAACAGGTGGTCACCCGGCTCCAGCGGCGGCTTTCGGGGGGGGGCGACCAGTCGGGCTTCGATCAGCTCACCGAACCGGTGGTCATCGTGGCGCACGACCTCTCCCCCGCCGACACCATGCTCTTCGACCCCCGCAAGGTCATCGGCTTCGCCACCGACTCGGGGGGGAAGACCTCGCACGCCGGTATCCTCGCCTCCTCCATGGACATTCCCGCTGTGGTGGGGCTCAAGGGCGCCTCCTTCGACATCCGTTCCGGCGACCCGATCATCGTCGATGGCAACACTGGCGTGGTCATCCACCGCCCCACGATGTCCCAGTTCCAGACCTTCAACCAGCGGCGCCAGCGATGGCTCTATCTGGACAAGGCGATCCACGCCGAGAAGGGAATGGAAGCGGTCACCACCGATGGCGTCCGGGTGCAGGTCATGGCCAACATCGAGTCGTCCCTCGACCTGGCCCATCTGAAAGAGCACGGCGCCGAAGGGGTCGGCCTCTACCGGACGGAGTACCTCTACATCAACCGCCCCAAGTGGCCCGACGAGGACGAGCAGTTCGAAGACTACAAGCGGGTCGCCGAGTCGGTGGCGCCCCACTACGCCGTCATCCGGACGCTCGACATCGGCGGGGACAAGCTGCCGGTCGCCTCCCCTTTCACAAGCCGGGAGGCCAACCCGGCGCTGGGCCTTCGCGCCATCCGGTTCTGCCTGCAACACCGCGACATATTCCGCACCCAACTGCGGGCCATCCTCCGGGCGTCGGCCTTCGGGAAACTGCGGATCATGTACCCCCTCATCACCACCCTGCGCGAGGTGCGGGAGGCCAACGCCTTTCTCGACCTGTGCCGCGCCGAACTGGACGCCGAAGGGATCGCGTACGACCGGGACATTCCGGTGGGGATCATGATCGAAACCCCCTCGTCGGTCATGCAGGCCGACGAGTTGGCGAAGAACTGCTCGTTCTTCTCCATCGGCACCAACGACCTGATCCAGTACACCATGGCCATCGACCGGGTGAACGAACGGGTGGCCTACCTCTACCAGCCCCTGTCGCCCGCCATCATCCACATGATCCACCAGGTGATCACCGCCGCCCAGCGGCGCGGGATCGACGTTTCGGTCTGCGGCAAGATGGCCGGCGATCCGGCCTACGCCATGCTCCTGCTCGGCATGGGGGAGGCCCGCTCCCTCTCCATGGACGTCCATTCGATCCCCCGGCTCAAGAAATTCATCCGCCACCTCTCCCTGGAAGACTGCAAACAGGTGGCTCGCACGGCGCTGTCGATCCACGACGACGACGAACTGCTTGCCTACATGAAGGAAGCGATGGCCGCCCGGCTGGTGGACGGTGTCACCTCCGATCTGGTGGGGAATGTCGACGACGTCTGATCCCGCCTCCCCCACGCCCCAACGATCCGCCAAGGAATCGGTCACCCGCGCCGCCGGAGTGGTCGGATTCGCCACGCTCCTTTCCCGCATCCTCGGCTATGCCCGGGACATGATCATCGCCGACCTGTTCGGCGCCAAAGCGGCCGCCGACGCGTTCTTCGTCGCCTTCCGGATACCGAGCCTCCTGCGCCGCCTGACCGCCGAAGGCGCCCTCTCCGCCGCCTTCGTGCCGGTCTACACCGAGACCAGGGCCACCGGAAAGGGCGCGGAAGCCTTCCTGCTGGTCAGCAACATCTTGACCATCCTGACCACCCTCCTCATCGGCGTCACCCTCGTCGGGGAGTGGTTCGCCCCCGAGTTGGTTACCCTCATCGCCCCCGGCTTCACCGACGACGAGGAGACCTTCGCCCTCACCGTCACCCTGACCCGGATCACCCTCCCTTACATCATCTTCATATCGATGGCGGCGGTGGTCATGGGAACGCTGAACGCCCATGGACGCTTCTTCGCCCCCGCAGCGGCTCCGGCGCTCCTCAACGTCGCCATTATCGCCTGCGCCTATCTGCTGGCCGACCGGCTCGCCCACCCGGCCATGGCGTTGGCGGTGGGTGTGGTGATCGGCGGCATGCTTCATCTGGGGGCGCAGTTGATACCCCTCTTCCGCCTCGGCTACCGCTACCGTCCCCGGTTCGACCTGAAAGACGCCGCGACCCGCAAGATCGGCCTCTTGATGGGGCCGGGCGTCGCCGGGCTGGCGGTGGCGGAGCTGAACGTCATCGTCGATACCCTGCTCGCCTCACTCCTTCCGCAAGGGGCGGTGTCGTATCTTTACTACGGCAACCGGATCACCCAGTTCCCCACCGGTGTCTTCGGCGCCGCCATCGGGGTGGCGGCCCTCCCGTCCATGGCGTCGGCGATGATGGCGGGAGGCGCGGAGAAATTGCGCGAATTGGTCTCCCATACGGTGCGCCTGTCGATGTTCGTCTCCATCCCCTCAACGGTGGGGCTGATCGTTCTGGCCGAGCCGATCATCAACGTCCTCTTCGAACGGGGCCAGTTCGGCCCGGCGGACCGGGCCGGGGCGGCCTCGGCGCTGATCTGCTACAGCGTCGGGCTGGTGGCTTTCTCGGGGGTCAAAGGGCTGGTGGCCGCCTTCTACGCCCTCAAGGATACCGCCACGCCTACGAAGATCGCCTCCCTGTCGATGCTGGTCAATATCGGCCTCAATCTGCTGCTGATGGGGCCCATGGCCCACGGAGGGCTGGCGCTGGCGACTTCCCTTGCGTCGTTCCTGAACATGGGGCTTCTGGCCCTGCTGTTGCGGTGGCGCATCGCCGGGATCGACGGTCGGCGCATCGCCCTGTCGACCCTGCAAATGTCCCTGGCCGCCGTACTGATGGGGGGGGCGGTCTACGGCTATATCACCCTGTTCTATGTCTACGACGCCCCGGCGCTGGCGCGCGCCGGTCATCTGACGCTATCGATCATGATCGGCCTTGTCGTCTACTACTACGCCGCCGTTTTGCTGGGATGCCGGGAGGCCCATGCCGTGCGCGACCGGCTAGGGGCCCGCTTGCGCCGCAAGAAATGATCGCCCTGCTGCAGCGGGTGAGCGAAGCCTCGGTGACGGTGGACGCAGCCGTCGTCGGCGCCATCGGCAAGGGGCTGCTGGTCTATCTCGGGGTCGTGGAGGGGGACACGGAACGGGCCGTCGATGCGCTGGCCGAGAAAATCGTCCACTTCCGCATATATCCCGACGATGCGGGACGGTTCGACCGCTCGCTCACGGACGTGGGGGGCGAGATCCTGCTGGTGAGCCAGTTCACACTGGCCGGATCGTGGCGCAAAGGGCGACGGCCCGGCTTC